>NZ_QPEL01000310.1:0-792 GCF_008368965.1 Bacillus sp. AY2-1
TAGATATTTATGTCATTGGATGAAAGTAATAATTACTGAAAAAATTAATAAATATAAACCCTCCACAACAAGGAGGGCTTAGTATTCTATATAAATAATCTTTAAATGGTAGACTTAATATTTTATTGTATTGGTCCTAATAATCCCATAATTTCTTCAGCTTTTTGGTTTTCGATGCTATAGTAAATTTCTAACCCCTGACGATTTCCTCTTAGAACCTTCCCTCTCATTTTAGATAAGTGTTGGGAAACTGTTGATTGTGGAATGTTTAAAATTTCGGTCATTTGGGTTACATTTAGTGTTTTATGTTTAGAAAGCTCATTGATCAGTTTTAAACGCATTGGGTGTGCCATAAGTTTTAAAAGCTCTACATCCTCTTCTAAAATCGTGTTCTCTACATGCTGATTCGCAAATCTTGTCATAGTATCCGCTCTCCCTTATTTGTTTTCTTCTAATGTAGTGTAACTTCCGTATTACATAATATTAGTATGTTTGAATGTTTATTGTTAAAAAATGATACTTAAAGTATACAACTGTAGTTTGTGCTAGTAGTGGAGTTAATGTGTGGTTTGTATGAAGTTTTCGTTTACTATTCTAGTCTGCTTAAGCTAGTATAAAAGTTATGCATACAATTAAAAAGACAAACTCTCCAAGATGAGGAGTTTGTCTAAAACCATGATCTCTTTAGTTCAACAATATAGAATTCAGTTCCGATAAGAATTTTTATTTTTTCCATATCCCACGTTTTTTGCATCAGTACTAACAATAGTGGATTAGAATAATGACTTAATA
>NZ_QPEL01000311.1:0-746 GCF_008368965.1 Bacillus sp. AY2-1
AAGATTTTGGAAAATGAAGAGCATCTAACTAAATTAGTACATAAAGAAGAAATGTTAGAAACAGACTTGGGTAGTAAAAATAAAAATGTAAATGATTTGAAAAATAAAATTAAGATAATTGATAAACAAATCTTAGATTTAAATAGTCAGAAAAAGAGTACTTTAGAATCTCAAATTTATACAATTATAAATGAGGTTCAAGTTCATTTGATGAATAGTAATGAATATAAATGTCTAGTATGTGGTTCTACTTATAATAGTAGTAAGGAATTAAAAGATGCTATAAAATTGGAGATAGAAAACTCTAACAAGTTATTGAATGTATTTGAAATAGCTGTAAATGAATGCAAAGTTAAGAGAAATAATTTAAATGCCAAATTAAATGTGATAGAACAAGGGATAAACGTTTCTCAAAAGGAATTAAATAACTTGAGAAGTGAAATTATAGAATTGAAAAATAAGATTGAAATAATGCGTTTTAAAGATTCAATTGATATAGAAGATATTAATAAAATCCAGTTGGAAATAGGAAAAGTTCAAATTTATAAACAAGATAATGAAAATAAATATAAAGGCTATATAGAAATTAAGAAAGCATTAATTTTGTTGGAGAGTTTAAAGAAAAAAAGAGATGAGATTTCTGAAGAAGAGAAAGAAAATATAAAAAAACATAATAGCTACAAGTATTTCATAGGGGATCAAAGAGGGCTCCAATTAAAATTAAATAAAATAGATAGTTATATTAA
>NZ_QPEL01000312.1:0-1639 GCF_008368965.1 Bacillus sp. AY2-1
GAATAATTTTGTTATAGAAGGGATGGAGATTTAAATGGCTCAAATTGTTGGTATTGATATATACCTTTGTACTGGGGCTTTAATCTATATGCGTGAGGGCCTTTCCCTAAGTCTTGTTAGGAAGTAAGGAACAGCAAGCACTTATACAATATGAATAGAGGAGAGGAATGCCTTATGAAAATACGTAGTCAAATTACATGTGCAAAGTCTGGAAGTTCCCTGTTATATACAACACCAACCTCAATTGTAAAAGCAGAGCCCACTCAAAATGTATCTAGTTCGTTACAAACAAATACGCAACGAGATCATACTTCCGTCAAGCAAGCAATGCGGGATACATTGCAACTTGGATACCCAGGGATACTTGCTAAAACTTCTGAGGGTGGAAAAACGTGGGGGTATGCCGCTGGAATAGCGGATCTGAGAACCAAGAAACCAATGAAAACAGATTTTCGCTTTCGCATTGGGAGTGTGACGAAGACGTTCACCGCAACAGTTGTACTTCAATTAGCTGGAGAGAATCGCCTGAAGCTAAACGACTACATCGAAGACTGGTTGCCTGGTGTCATTCAAGGAAATGGATATGATGGTAACAAGATTACTATCCGGCACATATTGAACCATACAAGTGGTATCGCTGAATACTCAAGGTCAAAAGACGCTGATTTTACGGATACAAAAAAATCGTATACGGCTGAAGAGTTAGTGAAGATGGGGATTTCTCTTCCCCCAGACTTTGCTCCAGGAAAGGGCTGGTCTTATTCAAACACAGGATACGTATTACTGGGTATCCTTATTGAAAAAGTAACTGGAAACAGCTATGCGGAAGAGGTTGAAAATCGAATTATTGAACCGCTTGAATTGTCGAATACATTCCTACCAGGCAACTCAAGTGTTATTCCAGGCACTAACCATGCCCGTGGATATGTCCAACCAGACGGAGCAAGTGAGCTAAAAGACGTTACTTATTATAACCCAAGTGCAGCTAGCTCTGCTGGAGATATGGTTTCTACTGCTGACGACTTAAACAAATTCTTCTCTTGCTTGCTCGGTGGCAAATTACTGAAAGAACAGCAACTAAAACAAATGCTTACTACAGTTCCTACAGGAAAAGAAGGAATCGATGGATATGGTCTTGGAATCTATGAAACTAAGCTGCCAAGCGGTGTCTCGATATGGGGACACTCAGGTGGCATTCTAGGGTTTACAACTCTAGTTGGAGGTACACTTGGAGGCAATCATACGTTGGTCGTCAATTGGAATAGTTTGGGTAGAACTGGCAGTCCTAATCCTTTTAAAAATATTTTACTTGCTGAATTTAGCAAGTAGGAAAAAAGGAAAAATTTATCGTAGTTTTCATAGTTGAAAATGTACTTTTCTGGTTCAAAAGCCCCAACTTATTTTCAAGAAAACTTTGGGGCTTTTTTTGTTTTGGTGGCGTTTATTCTTAAGTTGATGGATGTGTGGTGCTACCCCATCGCTATCAAGCTAAGCCCGTGTAACGTCAATGATAAGCAAGATTGTTTCTTTTTTCGAAAGTCTATACGTAGATGCTTTAAAGATTTGCATACGAAATAAACCCTAACGGGTTTCACTTTTTTGAATTAAGCGGCTTGATTATCAGACATGGTACAATTGT
>NZ_QPEL01000313.1:0-1501 GCF_008368965.1 Bacillus sp. AY2-1
AAAATTGATTTTTTGTTTAATTATGTTAAAATGTAATTAAAGGAGCTGAAGGTTATGGATTTTAAAAAGATTCCAAATTGGCTATTGAATTTAGAAAATGAGGACATTGAATTTATTAAAAATTTCATTTTACATTCTGGATCTTTGAAAGAAATAGCAAAAATTTATGATGTTTCTTATCCCACGGTGAGGGTACGGGTAGATAAGTTAATTCAAAAAATAAAAGTAAATGATACTGATGAAGATGAGGAGTTTATTACTTTTATCAAAAAACTTTCCATTGAAGATCGTATTAATTTAGAAGATGCAAAATTAATAATTGAAAAATATAAAAATGAAAGAGGGGATAATTAATGTTTCGTCTATATGGATTTATAATTGCGATTTTATTAATTGGACTTCAATATTTTTTATCAAGAAGAGAAAATGTTTATTGGGGAATATGTTTACCTATTGTATATGTGATAACACTCCTATATCTTTGGGTAACTGAGGCTCTAACTGTCAAAGGGAATACACTTATATTCATCATAATTATTTTAGGTGGATTAGCCATTTTATTAGGAATTTGGATTAAGGGCAGAGAAGAACTAAAAAATAAACAGAAAAAAGAATTGGACAAAATGAAAACAAAGGATATGAAGTAATCGAATAAAGAAAGAAAAGGATTAGCGTCTAAAGACATGTAACTGAGTTTAAGTATAATGGGGATTTTTAAACTTTAAAAGGGAATATATATCATACATATTCCCTTTTAATAATTAGATATCGGGAGCTATTTTTTGAGTATTTCTATAATAATATAATTATATTATAGGATTTTGCTCTATATGTTCTTTTGTTAAACAAGGAAGGATGTTATAATGTCTTTAATGCTAGTGGGCTTCAGGGATAGCAAGGGGATAAATAGATTGTAGAAATAAGGTATAAAAATTAATAATCATTATATAAAAAAGGATAGAACTGTAGATCCTATCCTTTTAGAATTAATTGGTTTAGTCTATGTAATTACACCAATTAATTTACCATGTCATTAATTTTGTTGATAATCCAGTCAATAGCCATACCGTTTTTAATCCAATCTAAAACTTTACCTTTGTTAGCCCAAGCCCATGAAGCAGCTTTAGCTCCTAATTGACCCACGATTCTTAAAAATGCAACCATGATATATACCTCCTAATATAATAATTGTAAAATTTTTAATTATTAGTTTACCATGTCATTAATTTTGTTGATAATCCAGTCAATAGCTATACCATCTCTGATCCAACCTAAAACTTTACCTTTGTTAGCCCAAGCCCATGAAGCAGCTTTAGCGCCTAATTGGCCTACGATTCTTAAAAAAGCAACCATGATATATACCTCCTAATATAGTAATTGTAAATATTTTTAATTATTAGCTTACCATGTCATTAATTTTGTTGATAATCCAGTCAATAGCTAGTCCATCTCTGATCCAACCTAAAACTTTACCTTTGTTAGCCCAAGCCCATGAAGCAGC
>NZ_QPEL01000314.1:0-1160 GCF_008368965.1 Bacillus sp. AY2-1
TCTAGGTTTATATACAACTTTCTTTTCATTGTTAAATTCTAAAATAGATACACTCTTTCCATTTTTATGTGAATCACCCAATCCCAAATGTATATATTCTAATGAGATGTTTTTATCATTAGGGAAAAATATGTTCTTTATTTCCCAGTAATCATCAGAGTAGTGTTTAAAAATTTCTGTAGTATTTACAATTGCCTGACTAGTTATCTCAACAAGGGCTCTTGCAAGGACTGGGAGTTCTTGCAATAACTCTTGTTGATAGTCTTTGTTTTTCAAAAACGAATTTATGTAATAACTAATATAATCTTCCTTATCTTTTCCATCTGCTTTTTTTCTTCTATGGAAGTCCCAGACAATTGATCTACTACAAATATCTTTTAAATGTATAAATAAAGAATTTTGTAATTGTTTTACAATAGAATTTGAATTTATTATGCCATTTTCAAGTTGAAGTATAAATTGAGATACCTTTTTACCGAAATATTCAGTGAAAGGAAGAACAAAAATACCTATATCTTTTAGATCATAATCAATTGAATCACGATTATAGTTATCAATTATTTCGAGTAAAGTGGTAACCCATTCTAATTCAACTTTAGAGGAAGGGGTATCCCTACAGTGCAAAATCCCTAAAAATGCTTCGTAAGGTATATTCTTTTTTTCGATTCTATCCTTCAAATTATTCAAGTCAAAATATAAAGATTCATTCCAATAATCTTCTATATTCTTTATATTATAATTTTTGGAATCGCATTGAGGACTAATCTGTCTCTCATGTATATATATACCCTTTATAAAATTTGAAAACACTTTGTTTCTTTCCTTTTGCATATAAGGCCCCCCTCTAAGTTTTTAACTATTATCTACATCTACTACTACAAGCTGATGTAGGACAAGATTGATGTGATCTATCCACAATATAAATGCCAACAGCCACTGCTCCAGTACCAACAGCACATGGTACAGTAGTTCGTGGATTTACCTCTACAGCCCCACAAAGTTCTAATAGCTCTTGTTCATCAACAAGACCAATCATTTCAAATTCGTTTTTATTTTCCATTATTTTCATCTCCCTTCGCTTACAAATATTACTATATTAAAATTTCCATTTCAATACATTTTTTTAAAATATTAAACCAATATGCAATATTGCATATTGG
>NZ_QPEL01000315.1:0-3611 GCF_008368965.1 Bacillus sp. AY2-1
TAGAAAACCTCATCTTTTTATATTTACATACTCTCTACAATTGCTTTTAATTTATTCACAGTCCGCCAATTCCTAACTGTAGCTGGTGTATGTAACTTCTGAAACTGGTTCATTAATTTAGAATTTCGAATGCTATTTTTGAAAAACAAATAAGCAACCTTCTCATCTATATAGCAATCTTCAAGTTCACTTTTAAATGTAAGCAATTGACTACTCTCTTCTTCAGAAAGTACATTAGCTAAAAAAGCAACATGAACACTTTCTCCTTCTAACAATGAATGAACTTCATACGGACATTGTTTAATAATATTTATAAATTCATCATGTGTTCTTAGCATGACTGGAACATCGAAATCAAATTCATTTTTCATTTCAGATTGTATTCGGTCCTTTAGAAAGTTTATACCTTCCTCAGATTCGAACACGATATTACCACTTTGTATATATGTTTTCACATGTTTTAATTCTATTGATTCAAACAATCGTTTTAAATCAGCCATTTTGATTACTTTATGTCCACCGACATTGATTCCTCTTAGTAGTGCAACATAAATTGTCATATTATTCCCCCACAATAAAATGAATTTATCAACTGAATTGATTTTCCCACT
Organism: Bacillus sp. AY2-1; assembly: GCF_008368965.1. Classification (NCBI taxonomy): domain Bacteria; kingdom Bacillati; phylum Bacillota; class Bacilli; order Caryophanales; family Bacillaceae; genus Bacillus; species Bacillus sp. AY2-1. The sequence continues at coordinate 612 of NZ_QPEL01000315.1, forward strand.
CATATTTCTCGGATATTTGTTTTAATTCTTCTAACATATCATGAATAGATAATACCTCAAATAAAATAATAGATTCACTTGAGAAATGGTGATGATAATGATCTGGTTTATAATCTTTTAAATCATTTTTATAACTCCAAAATTGCTTGTCTAATTCAGCAATAAGTTTAAAATGTTCCTCATCAATTTCATTACAACGGTTTCTCAATATAGCAATTATAGAATAAGTTGTTTGTTGTAATATTTCCCTTTCACTTTGTGACCAGTCACAGGTCTCAATTGACACTCGAGCTAAATTATCTATATGGTAAATGATTTGCTGTAATAAATGCAATTGCTTTTGTACAAGTAAAAAGCTTCTCATTTCCTTCTTTGTATGGTGATGATATTTCCAATCTTTCTGCTCATATTGAACAAATTGTATCGCCTTATGCAATAATAAAGTCAATTTAGATAGATCCTGAGCTGTCTCCTTTTTCATACCTTTTCCTGCAAGTAATGCAGTAATCCATTCTTCCATAATATTTGCTGTTTTAGCAAATAGATCCTCTGTACATCCAAAAATCGTTTTCGTGTAGTGTGGTGGGAAAATGAAAAAATTCACTAAAGTAGATACTATAATACCAGTAGATGTAGTAGCTAAACGAATTAAAAATGCAGTAAAATAATGATCTGCCGTAATTGGAATCATAGCTACAGCAGTTAAAGTCGCGACTAATGTTCCCGCATGTAACCTTAGTTTTTGACATGTAACAATCGTAAACATCGCAGCTAATGCATAAGAAATTGCTTGATGGCCTAGGAAAAATGTGAAAGTCATGGCATATGCCGATCCAATTGTTGAGGCCGGAAAGCGAATAAGCCCTTTTTTTATTGAGTCTGTTGCAGTTGGTTCAATTGTAACAATTGCTGTTATTACAGCAAAAATAGTTGGGATGTTAAAAAAATTACAAACTAACACTGTAAGAAAAACTGCAATCCCAGTTTTAATCACTCTTCCCCCAACAATATTCCATTGTCTATCTTGATTCATTTTTTATATCCTTCATTTCTGTTTCATTTTATATACATATATTATATATTGTTAAAATAAAAAAACCTACTACATGAATATTCAAGAGTAAGTTTTCTATCTCATTATTTCATTATAGGTAAATGCATTATTATTTGTTGGCCAATTGGTCCCATTCTTCTAAAACCTTTATCTTTGAAGCCGACTTTTGCATATAAATTTTGTGCAGGAATATTTCTTTCATTCACAGCAAGTACAACTTCATTTTTTATTGGAAAATAACGTTTTACAAACTCTTCTAATAATAACAATGACTTTTTAGCGTATCCCTTTCTTTGTCTATTGTGATTAATAGAAAATGATGTTAAAAGTAAAGCATCCTCATTATCCGTAAACTCCTTTACTCTATCTCCCGTTTGCAATGCGAAAAGACCAACCGGTACCCCATTGTAATCTAAAATAACAATCACATTTTTTGTACGATCACTTTTTGCTTTCTCCAGTAATGCGCTTGGATCTGATGTAAACTGAACTTGTTCACTTGGTAAAGTAAATGTTTGTATAACTTCTTTATATTTCTCCTTATACGGAACTAATTGAATTTCCCCTGTGTGTATGTTCATGCTAAACTCTCCCATTTTTTGCTTATTAACTTATACCTTGCTGTACTTTTGAATGCACTCTTCCATCTAAAAAGGTAATTTCAACAAATGAATTTGGATCGTTTCCTTTCCAAGCAAAAATTTGTTTAATTTGTGTAGAATGCTCTACCCCTTCTTCTATAAGTAAATCCCCTTCACAACCAATTAAATCTTTTACTTCTGTATAAGTCATTCCTTCATTTATGTTCGAGAAATGGTTTATATTGATAGACGCTTTCTGTTGCCTTTCCATCACAGTAGAAGAAGTTGCTGTTTGATTTTTCACTTCTTTTCTCTGTTCACACGCTGTCATACTGAAACCTAAGCAAAAACTAAACAATATACATGCGCTTTTTTTCATCATAACAGTTGTCCCTCCCATCATAATTAAACCATATATTCCCTTAAAAATAAACTGAATATTTAATATTATATTCAAAAACCTCGTACAATTAAGTACGAGGCTAATTTCATTTATTCAAATGATTATTTGATTGATCATCCTGTTCTTTTCTTAGCTCTTGTTTTTCATCTTTTGGTAATTGTTTATCATTATCTTTAATTGGATTCGTTTCTCTATTTTCAATCATATCATTTGGAACTTGTGGCATTACTCGGCCCACAATAGCCGCTAATTCATCTAGTATACCTTCACCTGTTTTTCCTTTTTTAATTTGCTTTCCAATTTGTTTGAGGCGTTCATACGTATCAACATCTGCTACAACGACTGCATTAGCACCATCAGGATCATTTTTTAAACTTTCTGCAACAGAGTATTTAATTGATTCAACTCGAGTTCGATCAAGTTTTGCTTTTACGTCTATACCTACAATTGCATATTTGCCGACTACTACGGCTGTCGCATCATTCACACCTGGCACACTTGCAGCTAAAGATGCTAAATGATCTGCTGCTTTTTCATTTGGCTTATTTGATTTATTCGTATAATTAACATTTTTCATTGAGACATTTTTTTGTTCCGGCTTTTCGTTTGGATTGTCTTTTTTTCCAATACTGCATCCAGTTATAACGAAGCAAAGCATCAATATATATATTAGAGTTTTCATTATTTTCACCACTTCACTATTAAGGTTTAATCATAAATTTTTTCAACAGCTTGCATTTTCTTTACCTTTTCTTCGGCCCCACTATTAGCATTAATGAATATTTGGTACGTATCTTTTCCTAAAGTACCTACAAATTCATAGCAAAGTACTTCATTATGCAAATCATTGACTACTACAGCTTTACGTTCTTCCATTACTTTCACATCCGGATTGATTTTCTTTCTTGCTTCTGCTACAGTTAACTTTGCCGATGGAACTGTTCGTTTTTGATGCGACGCTA
>NZ_QPEL01000316.1:0-1998 GCF_008368965.1 Bacillus sp. AY2-1
ACGTTTTACTATCCCACAATTTTTATTGTATGAACCATCTGGACTATAACTCCATATAGTAATGTTAACAACTTATTATAAAGCAGGTGAAAATTATGCCATCAGTTGTAGGAAATTTAGTTGTACAAAATAGTAATGGTTCATTTAACTTAGGTGATTTCTACAACGTTTCTCCGAAAGAAAATACGAAAGCTTATAATGGCTCCGGCGCATCAAACGTTGGTTTTGTTGTTAATACTTTTAGCGGTGTTAGCGCGACCAATACATTTGATTCTGACCTTGCAGATCAAAACCAAGTGGGTACAGCCTAATCTTATGTTTAACCTTCTGTATAGAAAATTTTAATTTGTCTATACTATAATCAGGCTGTTTGACAGCTCTTGTTGATTTTGGAGTACCCTATCTTTTTCTCCCTTTCCCTGGGGCTCAGCAGCTAGCACGAAGCTAGCTGCTTTTTCTTGTATTATTTATTTCATAAATCAGAAATAAAAGAAGCTGCCATTTAATATTCAGCTTCTTTTACGTTATTTCAATAATATCCATAGCGTTAAATACGTAAGTTTTATAAAAGGCGTCTGTACAAATTACAATTTGTTTTACCGGATTAATATGTACAACTGTCATGTAGCTTGTTAATATGTAGCCATCTTCAAAATATGTTACCAATATTTCTTTCTCAGACAGTAATGAATTTAATAATTTATCAGAAATTCTCTCTTTTGCTTCATTTGTTAAAAGCGGTTTTTGTACTTTTAATTTCTCTCCAATAATCTTTCTCATATTTAAATTTAAAAGTTGTTCGGATATTACTGTAAACGGAACCCACTCTCTTTCTTCTTTTTGTATCTTTACATCGTTCATTTTTTATCTCCTTGATCATTTATACATTTATTTAGTCATACTATCCCTTAGTTATTTTTAATACTCACTAAACTCGGATTTACTTCTAAATTATAATTAGGTTATCCCTCTAAGGAACATTAGTTCTTATTATACACGAACTTACGTTCTTTTGAGAAGAGCCATACTTATTATTTTTTAACAAAAAACACAATTTTATTTACCTCTATACTTTCTTTTTCCTTTATCAAATAAACTTCTCATTTCTTATGTAAAATGAAATACATATAACAACTAAAAAGCGACTTCACACAAAGTGAAATCGCCTTTTTCTAAAAAATATTTCAAATTTTATTTTTCTATCCTAACTAATGTTCTTTCTGGAATACATAATTCATCTATATTAAAATGATTTATTTTTAATTTCAATTCCCCTACTCGTTCCTTACCTTCATCACCAACCCAACAACTAAATAATTCGAAATAGTCTCCATCTTCCAAATAGCCTTCCATAATCTTGCATAAAGTTAAAAGTTTTTCTTTCGCTTCTTTTTTTTCCTTTACGTTTTGCCACTCGACAAGTTCAATTCCCCAACTAGTTGAAACCTCATATGTGAAATTTGTTTGGAATTGATACTCTTGTACAATTTCAAGCATACTTTCATCTGAAAAACACGGTCCAAAAACAATTACATCATTAGAATCTGGAACCGTTAACGGAATTTCTACATTACAGCCTATGTAACTAGCTAAACTCATTTTATACTCCTCCAATATTCGTATAAAAAATACTTCATAGTATATTTATTCATATATAAAATCCCTACCCAAACAAAAAAGTTTTAAATTTTTTCGTTTATTAACCATCTATAACTGAAAACATATACTATGATGAACGAACTCACAAAGCATAAGAAAAGAGAACATTTACAACACTCTCTTTTCTTACATACTCTATGAAACTTTGCAAAACTGAATCAGTGATTTTTATTATTATATTTTATTACATATACATAGGTTGTACTATTATATGTAACTCTCTCTCTGTATCCGATTTTTTCGGATGACGAAAATAATTAAGTTCGTACTTTAACACTTTATACTCAACCATCCCTATTTTAATCCCTTTCGTTTCTTTTAATATTGCTAATAAATCTT
>NZ_QPEL01000317.1:0-1132 GCF_008368965.1 Bacillus sp. AY2-1
TTTACTACTTTTACTTTTTCACTAATATCTTTTAATTTAGTACCTTTATCTTGTAACATTGTATATAACTCTTTTTCTTGTTTTAAAGATTTATTATAGCTGTCATACATTTTATTAAATGAATCGTGTCGTTTCTCATACATGCTTTTCACTTTATCAGCTTGATCTTTCAACTTATTATCTTCAATTTTCTTCACATACTTATCAGCTGACTTCACTTCTTCTTGCGCTTTATTTAAGGCCTCTTTTTCTTTTGTAAGTACTTTTTCTCGTTCAGTTGTATTCTTTGCTGCTTGATTCAGTTTTTCTTTAACAGTTTGATTATTATCTTTTCCTTCTTGCACAATCTGGTTATATAATTCTTGTCCTTCTTTCTCTAAAGTCTCAAGTTTTTTTGCATCTTCAAACATTGTTTTTTCTTGTTTAGCAGCGTTTTCAAACGCTACATATAATTCTTCTTCTGGTTTCGGTCCAAAACAACCGGCTAATAAAGTCATTGATAATGCAGTTATAATTGCTAATTTACTATATTTCAACATCTCTTCCTCCTACTTATAAACGACCATCGTGTAATATAAAAAAGTTATAAAATATGTAATTGTTCTATACACTCGCATCTTTTTTACGAAGATCATTAATATTGTTTGTACAAATTATTACTTAATATTACATTATTCTTTTTGAAGTATTTAGCAGTTCCATATCCATCTTTAAGTATAGTACTTCGTGTTCTTTAAAATCTGTTCACACTATGTATTACCTTAATGGCCACAGAATTTCACCTCAGTCTTAATAAGACTATAATAGTTCACCTGATAAAAGGTGATCGTTCCGCTCTCACGTCTATCATTCCCTTTCCAGCTTTCTATCAAATAATCTCTTTGTTCATTTTACACAGTACAATCGATATCTCGCAACAACTTACAAATATTCTTTTCATTTCCTAAAAAGGAAAAGTGTAGAGCTTGCTTTCCTCTACACTTTTAAAATAAAACACATTGTGCAAATTGCATTGACACTACCATCATAATTATATGCTTATTTCATATATTTTTAAAGACTTTTATTACAAACGCAGCGTTTTTTGTAATAAAAGTCAAAAAAATGTTACAAATAAAACTTCTTCCTATCA
>NZ_QPEL01000318.1:0-587 GCF_008368965.1 Bacillus sp. AY2-1
TTATCTAACATACTATTAAAGGACTGTACAATATGGCCTAATTCGTTCTCGGATTTATAAGAAGTTCGAATTGTTAAATCTCCAGCAGATACTCGTTCCATATCTTTTTGTAATAATACAATTGGTTTTTTTATAGCATTTTTTGTTATAAAACCAATAAAAATGATTATTATGATTCCAACAAATGAAATAATTACAAATGTTATGATTGTATTTTTCACACTATTAACATTCTCTTTTTGTAGCTGTTCAGCAGCATTATTATTATATAAAATAAGTTCACGAATAGACTGAATTGTTTTTTCCATATTAGGGTCAATTTCTTTTAAATAATAGCTATAGGCTTCTTCATTATTAGTCAGTCCCAAATCTTGTGCTTTTTTCATTTGTACTCTTAAATCTTTAAATTGACTTTGAAACGCATTATACAAATCTTTTTCTTTATGAGAACTAATTCTAGTTTCAAATTGTTTTAACAGCTCATCATTTTCTTTTCTAGTCTTATCCATTTCTATTATGAGTTCTTTCATTCTTTTTTCATCTTTCGATATCATAATCTCCATAAAATTCATATTAACATGGTAAAA
>NZ_QPEL01000319.1:0-1415 GCF_008368965.1 Bacillus sp. AY2-1
AACGTAAGTGGGGGGGGGCTGTACGTTTAGAAGTTGGGAAAGAACACATTGATGAAAGAGTATTAGCGTTATTATATGAGGTTCTGGAAGTAAAAGATGAAGATGTATATATAATGGATGGGCCATTAGATTTAACATGTTTGTTTTCTTTATATAAAAAACTAGCTCCTTTATATGAACATCTTGTATATCCGGCTCTTATTCCGCAACCGCCTCAAGATTTAGGTGATGAAGAAGATGTATTTGAAAAAGCAATTGAGCATGATATTTTATTACATCATCCTTTTGAATCATTTCAGCCGGTAGTTGATTTTGTCCGTGATGCGGCAGACGATCCAAATGTACTTGCGATTAAACAAACGTTATATCGAGTAAGTGGTGATTCACCAATTATTCAGGCGTTAAAGCTGAAAAGGGAAAACAAGTGACGGAATTAGTTGAATTGATATCGAGAAAGTGGGGATTCACCAATTATTCAGGCGTTAAAGATAGCGGCTGAAAAGGGAAAACAAGTGACGGTATTAGTTGAATTAAAGGCAAGATTTGATGAAGAAAACAATGTTCATTGGGCTAAAGAATTGGAACAGGCAGGATGTCATGTTATTTACGGTGTAAGTCACTTGAAAACACATAGTAAAATTACGTTAGTTGTAAGAAGAAAAAACGGAAAAATCGAAAGGTTCGTACATCTTGGAACTGGAAACTATAATGATGCAACAGCGAAGTTATATACTGATTTTGGATATATTACATCAAGAAAAGACTTTGGGGTTGATGCAACCAATTTCTTTAATTATTTAAGTGGTTATACAACAAAGCCACATTTTCATCATTTATCTGTTGCTCCATTTGATATAAGAGAACAATTTATGGATTTAATAGATGAAGAAATCCGTTATCATAGGCAATATGGAAATGGATATATTATCGCTAAGATGAATTCATTAACAGATAAACCATTAATTAAAAAAATGTACGAAGCATCACAAGCTGGAGTAAAGGTAGAGCTCATTGTTCGAGGAACATGTTGTTTAAGACCTGGTATTCCAAATGTAAGTGAAAATATTCGTGTAGTTAGTGTTGTTGGAAGATATTTAGAACATAGCCGTATTTATTATTTCCATCATAATGGGGAGGAGAAAATATATTTATCTTCAGCTGATTGGATGACGCGAAATATGGAGAAGCGAGTGGAAATATCTTTCCCGATATTAGATATTGAAATGAAGGCACGAATTAAGGCGATTTTACAGCTTACATTAGCTGATAATGTGAAAACACGTGAACAAAATAAAGATGGTGATTACTATTATGTTATTAATGGTAGTACAGAAGAAATTGATAGCCAAGTGAAGTTGTTTAAGATGGCGTATCAAAATACAGATGCTGAATAATGAAAAAAGTAAAAACCTCTT
>NZ_QPEL01000032.1:0-20532 GCF_008368965.1 Bacillus sp. AY2-1
CTTTGCTTCCGCTGAATTTTGATGTGGGAGTCTTACTGCCCTTAAATGTGGGATAAAAAGTAAAAGGTGTTTTCTTATACGGAAACATCTTTTTTGTAGTTGAAATTGAATACTGAAGTTTTGTAATGGATGAATACCGGTTCCATATTCACTAATCGCATATGTATTCTGTGCAATTTGCTTAACGGTAAACCAAGAGTCTTGAAGAATATCCATGTTCTATTTTACATCCTATAAAATGAATTTGTATAAACATATTCGCTTTTCGTTGTATTAAACCCTTTCGGTAGATGTTTTTATAAAAGTTTGTAAAATGGGTAAACGAAATGTTGAAATGTTTGTTTGTGTTATGATAAGATGGTGAAGTGATAATAAACGTTATAGTGATTTGTTTGGTTTTTGAATAAACATTTTGAAGGAGTGTTTAGTATGAGTGGTATTTCAGAGAAGTTTTGGGATGCGTCAATAGAGGAATTAAAGAAAGGGTATGTGTTTGATGGAGAAAAAGAGGAGTACATTTGCTTAGCTTGTGGTGAAACATTTATTAAAGGTGTTATTTATCAAGATAATCAAGTTTTGTATGAAGCAGAGAAGTTCGTCCGATTGCATATTCAAAATGAGCATACGTCTATGTTTGATTATTTGTTAAATATGGATAAGAAATTTACTGGTTTAACGGATTTACAAAAGAAAATGGTTCAGTTTTTCCATATGGGACTGAATGATAAAGAAATTGTAAAAGAGTTGGATGGCGGAAGTACATCAACAATTCGTAATCATCGATTTACACTGCGAGAGAAAATGAAGCAAGCAAAAGTATTTTTAGCTCTAATGGAATTATCAGAAGAAAAATCAAAAGTACAAACGAAATTTGTACCAATTCATAGAACAGCAACGATGGTGGATGATCGATACAATATTACGGAAGAAGAAAATGATGAAGTATTAAAAGCTCATTTTACAGAAGGATTAGATGGACCTCTTTCTAAATTTCCGAAAAAACAAAAGCGTAAATTAATTATATTACGTCATTTAGTAAAGAAGTTTGATAGTAATAAAAAGTATACTGAAAAAGAAGTAAATACAGTGATAGAAAATGTATACCCTGATTTCGTAACTTTAAGAAGATATTTAATCGAGTATGGATTTTTAGATCGAACAGCCGATGGAAGTCAATATTGGGTGAAGTTATAATCATACGAAAAGAAAGTGAATAGAAGCACAGTATTATAACAACTATACAAAGAGATAGATATTGAAAATTGATTTTTAATAAAAGGAGAAATGAAATTTGAAACCACCTGCAGATAACAATAAAGAAGGTGCGGAGTCACATAAGTTGGAAAGTGAGAGTAAACCGATTTGGAAATCGATGTCGATGTTTTTAGTACCATTATTATTAAGTAATGTACTACAATCAGTTGGACAATTATTTGGTATGGTAGTAGTAGGAAGATGGCTTGGAGTTAATGATTTAGCGGCTATATCAGCATTCTTCCCATTATTTTTCTTGCTCGTTTCATTTGTAATTGGTATCGGTTCAGGAAGCTCTATTTTAATTGGTCAGGCGTTTGGTGCTAAAAACGAAGATCGTTTAAAAGCTATCGTTGGTACGACGCTGACATTTACCTTTATTATTGGAGTTGTGTTGGCGATAATAGGCAGTATTTTTGCGATGGATATTATGCGTCTAATGGGAACGCCAGAAAATATTATTGAAATAAGTGTACATTATGCACGAATTTTATTTATATCGATGCCAGTATTATTTTTATATTTCGCATACACAACATTTATGAGAGGTACAGGAGATTCTAAAACGCCATTTTACTTTTTAATTGTAAGTACAGCGCTAAATATGATCTTATTACCAATTCTTATTTTTGGATGGTTAGGAGCTCCGAAATTAGATGTGTATGGAGCAGCCTATGCCTCTGTTATATCTACAGTTATTACGTTTATTGTCATGCTTTTGTATTTAAAGAAGAAAAATCACCCATTACAACTAGATAGCACGGTTAGAAAATACCTTCGAATGGATGGGGAGTTATTAAAGCTATTGCTAAGGCTCGGTATTCCAGCGAGTATTAATATGATATTAGTTTCATTATCTGAAATTGCTGTAATCGCGTTTGTAAATCGTTACGGTTCGGATGCAACAGCTGCTTACGGAGTTGTGAATCAAGTTGCAAGTTATGTACAAATGCCAGCAGTTAGCCTTGGTATTACAGTTTCTATTTTTGCAGCACAATCAATTGGGGCGAATCAATTTGATCGATTGCAGAAAGTTGTGAAGGTCGGAATTATTATGAACTACGTCATCGGTGGTGTGTTAATAGCTCTTATTTACTTATTCTCAAGAGACATTTTATCACTATTTTTAACGAGTCAAACAACAATTGAAATTGCTCATAGCTTAGTTATGATTACGTTATGGAGTTATTTAATTTTCGGTCATGCACAAATTATTAGTGCGACAATGCGAGCGAGTGGTACAGTACTTTGGCCAACTGTTATTGGAGTTGTTTCAATTTGGCTTGTGGAAGTACCCGTAGCATATTATCTTTCTTACCATACAAGTCTTGGAATAGAAGGGATCTGGATCGGGTATCCAGCAGCATTTATTGTCAGCTTAATACTACAGTATGCATATTATAAGCTTTCATGGCAAAAGAAACGAATTACACGATTAGTTAGTTAAATAGAAAAAATGTCTCTAAGTTATTTGACTTAGGGACATTTTTTTGTAGGTGCAGGTTTACAAATAGCTTTTTAAAGTTATATCAAAATGTTGTCTAATGAGTGTTTTATCACTCATATAAAACTCCCACGCTTTTTCTGGTTCACCGATAATCTCAAAGGATTCCTCTGTAATATATAAAGCGCAATTATCCTCCAGTGCAATTCCTTCTATATTCCCTTGATGATTTTGTAAAAAGGAATGGAAGGCGTTCATTCTATTTAATTGATTATAATGTGGACAAAATCTTTTATTAACAATCCCCCATCCGTTACTCTCTATATAACCAGAACCTTCATAATCTGATCGGATACTAGACGTGAACCAACACATAGCACCAGCGCTATAACCAGCAATAAGTGTTCCTTGTTGCAGAGCCAATAATAATTTTTCATCGAGTCTATGTTCTTTCCATTGCGTAAACATGTGAATATAATTCCCGCCACCTAGATAAATTAAATCGGCTGAATGAATCATCTCGTCTATTTCATACTTAGAAGGTGAATCTGTTGTAGTACGTAAAATTTGTACTTCACAATGTAATTGTTTTTCAAACGTGTCTAAAAATAATTTTATATAGCTTTCATCATCATGACTTGCCGTTGGAATAAACAATACTTTTGGATACTGTTTATTTGTTAATTCTATAAGGCGTTCATTAATAGGCAAGTGATTTGAATCTTGTAAATCACCGCCACCAATGACAGCTAATTTCATAGTAAAGCACCACCTAATCATTTTTGTTATATAAAAATTCGATAGAAGAGAGTTACATTCCTTCTGTAATGTAATCAATAATTAGAAAATGTAGCTTAAGTATATCGGAATAGTAAAGAAAACACTGATTATATATATCAGTGAATTAGAAACCATTCATTGATATATAATATTTCATACTAATGTTTCAAAAAATGGAAAAAATATGTTTAAATAGATATAATGAAGTATTAATTCATATTGAATTTATATTTATATTTTAAAAGGAAATCGGAAATAATAGCGATTTTCCAAAACAGTTTTTACTTTTAATAGGAAGTTGTATTACAATATGGTAAAATTATTTCAATATATTTATTTAATATGAAATACAAAGAAGGAGCGTGAAAAAAGTGGATTTTCGATTTGAATTTACAACGAAGCTGAAAGAATACTTAGACGATGAGAAGGATGAAAAAATAATAAAAGATGGGCACAGAGATGTAATTTTTCACTATTTATATGCGTTAGAGACTGAAATTGGCGTTGTTAAAAATCCTAATTTTACTTTTTTTGCATCAGGAAGACGTTCACATATAGTGTTAGAAAATGTTGAATTTAAAACAGAAGTAAATGTAAAAAGTAATATAATTGAAATTACAAAAATAGTGGATAATGTAGCTATTCCGTTAGATACTATCGTAGCGAAAGATCGGGAATTATTTGCACTTGGGCGTAATGAGAAGTTTAGTGTACAAATATTAGAGCAGTATCTTTTTGATACATTTGGAGATAAGTTAGGCTTATAATTAATGGAATGGCGTACGTATTTATAAGTAGTGAATTTTAGTGTATCTCATTCGTGTTTGACCTTTTATTTAATTTGTACTACAATTCGTAGTGTGAAAGGAGTCATACTATGTTTACTCAAAACTATAAATTAAATGAGCACGGGTTAAATCATTTCTTTGGACCGCTTGAAGCGAAAATTATGGAGATTGTTTGGTCTAACAAAGGTATTACGATTAAAGAAGTGCAGCAGAAATTAAGTGAAGAATCGCCTGTGAATTTTAACACTGTTATGACAGTTATGAACAGGTTAGTAGAGAAGTTACACTTAGAAAAACAGATTGTAAAAAGAAGTGGCATATATCGTGCTGTACAAACAAAAGAAGAATTCTTATCCAAGCAAACGAAGAAAATGACACAGGAATTGATGGGGGAATTTGGAGATTTAGTTGTAAATCATATGTTAGATGAGTTAGAGCAGGCTGATCCGACTTTAATAAAAAAGTTAGAAGACAAATTGAGTCAGTTAAAAAAAGAGGATTAATGAAATGAAATGGCAAATGCGTAAAATCGTATTGTTAGCAGTAATTGTTAGTACCCTCTTTTTCAGTATGTTAGTGTATTACGTTACATATCCATTTCTGTTTCAAAATAAGATGTTCTTTCTTTCAAATTTTTGCTTGTTCCAGTTAGAAAAACATATGAAAGAATTATCGCTGATTCGTATTATAATCGCTGGATTATTATTACTTACTATATTAATCGTGTGCAAAAGAATTTGGCGACAATTTTTCTATAGTAAAAAATTACAAAAAGTACTTATCCCTTTCATCCGAAAAGGAAAACAAATATATATATTGCCGACTACGGAAGTTGTGGCATTTACAATTGGATTATTCCGTCCGAAAGTTGTCATGTCGGAAGGTTTGCTTCAGACGTTTTCAGATGAAGAAATTGATGCAATTATTTTCCATGAAGAATATCATCAAAAGAATTGGGATCCGCTAAAATTATTTTGTTTTACGTTATTAGCAGAAGGAATGATGTACATCCCGATATTAAAAGGGTTGTTACAGCGATATCATACGTATCAGGAGCTAGCTGCTGATAAATATGCGATGCAAAAAATGGAATCTTCATTTGAGTTAGGTAGCGCGTTATTAAAATTAATTAAAATAAAGACAATGGAAAATCGATGTGTTACCGCTTCATTTGCAAAAACAGCAATAAATTTACGAATCGAGCAAGTGTTAAATGAAAAGGTTGTTAAGCTTACTATTCCGTTACATACGAATTCGGTATATGTAACAGTAGGTTTATTCTGTATGTCGGTTGTACTTATTGTCGGAGAGTGCATATAGCCTCTTTTTTTTAAGAATAAACACTACTTATTGTAGTGTTTTAGGGGGAATAAAATGAATGCAGCAGATTTAACAATTTGGCTTGTGGCTGGGGCGGGAGTATTGTCATTTATATCACCGTGCTCTTTACCGTTATATCCATCTTATTTATCTTATATTACAGGTGTGTCTATCCAAGATTTAAAAGAAAATCGTGGGATTATGCAAAAATCAGCGATTATACATACCATATTTTTTATGATCGGATTTTCGGTTATATTTTACGCGTTAGGTTTATCGGTAAGCTGGATTGGAATAACATTTTCATCTAACCAAAAATTGATTCAACAAATTGGTGGGGTTTTTATTGTTTTAATGGGGCTATTTATGACGGGCTTGTTTCAGCCTAAGTGGCTTATGGCAGAGAAAAAGGTGCAGTATAGAAGTAAATCGACTGGATATATTCGCTCGATTTTAGTCGGTATGACATATGCAGCGGGTTGGACGCCATGTGTTGGACCGATATTTTCAGCTGTACTCATGCTTGGCGCGACGAATCCTGAAGGGGCACTTCTTTATATTACAGCGTATACTCTTGGGTTTGCGGTTCCATTTTTCGTGATGGCATTCTTTATTGGGAAGGTAAAATGGATTGTTACATATGCGAATGTCATGATGAAAATTGGCGGTGGAATGATGATTGTAACAGGTATTTTATTGTATACAAATCAAATGACGAAAATTACAGCATTCTTTATTCGTCTATTCGGTGGATTTACAGGCTTTTAAAAATGAGGAGGAAGAAAAGTGAAGAAACTAATTGCTATTATACTAGTAGGTGCTCTCGTTTGGGCGGGGGTTAACTTTTATAATTCAAAGAAAGAAGAAAAGGAAAGAAAAGCAAAGCAAGCAGAGTTACAAGAGAAAGAAGTATTACCACAAGTAGGTTTTAAAGCACCTGGCATCACATTAAAAGGATTAGACGGAAAGTTGCAGTCGTTAAATGATGCCAAGGGAAAACCGTATATTATTAATTTTTGGGCATCATGGTGTGGGCCGTGTGAAATGGAGGCACCTGACTTAGTTCATATGTATGATAAATATAAAAAGGATGTTGAAATTTTTGCGGTGAATGCAACTGTTAGTGACCCAGTACAAGAAGCAAGCGCATTTGCTAATCGCTATGGGTTTGAGTTTCCTGTTCTACTAGATATGGACGGAGTAGCTGGACTAGATTATAAAGTATTCTCTTTACCGACGACATTTTTTGTTAATAAAGATGGAATCATAGTAGATTATGTACGAGGTGTATTACCACCAGATCAATTAGAAAAGAAATTTAAGAAATTGATTGAGAATTAAAAGGAGATTTCGTGACGATGGAGTGGATCGTGAGGTTACAACCCATATCTCTTATAATTGGAAGTCTATTTGGATTTATGTTGATGAAACGAAAGATGAGGCATCAAAATGTATCATATGAAAAAATGATGGATGCCGTAACAAATGCTTTTCTTATCATCGTATTTGTATGGAAGTTTGCGCCAGTAATTTTAAATCCTGTATGGGCTTTTGGGGCGCCAGTGCAAGCAATATTAGCTGTTGGGAGTATGCAACATATTGTAGTAGGATGCGTAATTGCGAGTGTATACATTGTTTGGAAAAGTAAAAAGGAGCAATTTTCGCTTCGTATTTTACTTGATGTATTGCCTTTTAGTCTGTGTGTGAGTATTATCTTTTATTTTCTATTACATCATGAAGTAGGCGCACAAACGACACTACCATGGGGAATAAAAATATATGAATCTAAACTTTTATATCACCCTATTTTCGTATATGAGATCATCCTTGCTCTTTGTATAATGGGCTTTTTATGGATGAAAAATGAAAGGCTTGGAAATGGAAAGAATATAAGTGTTTTTCTAATTATTGAGGGGTTTGCTCAAATCATTATTTCGCTTGTTAGTGAACAAAATTCGGTTCTGTTTGGTCTATCAGCACAGCAAATAATGAGCTTTTGTATTATTAGTTTAGGGATTTTGTTAGTGTCGAAAAAATAAAAAATAGCCATGTACAGAGAGTATCTGTGTATGGCTATCTTTTATAAGCATATTTCTTCATCATATGCTAAATCATTATATTCTAGAAATCTAAAAACCCCTTTATTAGGGGTTTTTAGGTTTCTATAGGTCTGCATGTGTTTCTTGTTTATCTGTATCCCATTTTGGAAGTTGTTTTGCTTGTTGACTTTCAGTAAAATTATTAAATCCAAAAGCAAGTATGCATGTAAAGGTTAAAATAGCTAAACTAATCTTTTTCATTATCTTAGTGCCTCCTTAGTTAATAATTTTTGTTTTGCTTCGTAAGTTTTGAAAAAATATTTTTGAGATTTCTCTATTTTATTCACTTTATGAAATTCTACTGCTAATAATTCGTAATATTCTTGTGCATAATCGTATAATTCTTTACTGTTAAAATATGTAGTGCCTGCAATGATTGCGTTTTCTAAGTCGTCTAGAATACCAGTGTGTTGTGTTTTTAAGATAGTGAAATGGTGTTTATATTCTTGATTATTTAATTCATTACAAATTTCTAAGCCTTTTTGAACCCAATGGTTTGCAAGTTCTTTTTCATTTAAAATAAAATGTTCTTTGGCTTGTAGAAAATTGGCTTTTAGGTGTTTAGGTAATTTGTTTGTAACTATTGTAAGATGTCTAATAGCAAGGGTTGATAGATTTTGAGAAGAGTAGAGCCAACCTAAGTTATTTCGAACTTTTAAGATTAGTGTATCGTCTTTCAGCTTTTGTAAAATATTGATTGCTGAATTATAGTTCTCTTCGGCTTGTTCGAATTGTTTTAAATAAACAGAACATGAGCCTAAAATGTTTTCGCATAGAGCTATTTTAATTTCATAACGTGGATATTTTGAGAAAATCTCTTTAGCTTGATTTGCATAATTGATTGCTGTAAGTGGTTTGTTTGTATGGTGATTAAATATAGCAAATTTATATTTATATTCAGCTTCTTCTAGTTCGCCTGGTACATGTTTTAAAAGGGATTCAGCTTTTTCGTATTCTTTTTTTGCTTCATCATAATTTCCAATAATGGTAGCATGTTCAGCTTTAAAAAAGTGATAATAATAAGTAATAAAGTCTTCAGTTATTGGATTGTCTAAACGAACAATTTGACTAAAAGTATCATACTTAATGTTTGTCCAATCGGTTAGGACCTTATATTTAAAGTTTAGTAGGGAGTAGTAAAGCGATAGATTTTAATCAGCTTCAATTTTATTAATCTGTTTCTCTATTTTTTCTTTTAATTGTTTCGCTTCAATTAATTGCTCCGCTACCATTACTTGATATAAAATGTTTAATTCGTTGACAATCTGTTCATGCCCTTTTAATAACACACTCATTATATATTCCCCCATCCGATAAAAGTATCCTAATTTAATTATTTCTATAATAACAAAATAGAAGAAGTATAAGAGTGATTTTACCATATTTTTCAACAAAATTCTGAAAAATCAATTAATTTTTACGTATTTCTTATTTTTATGTGAATATTACAAGTGCCTCTGGTAGTGGTGGGATGAATCTGACTCATGATACGTTAGCATCAATGGGAGGGATAGTTTCAGTTGTAAATATGTTTTTAGGAGGATTGTTCGGATTGGGTCCAACTGTTAAGTTTTTAACAAAAATTTCACTTTCTTATTTAATAAAAACAGGATAATCCGCATTTTATAAGAACCATCCTGTTTTTATTTATACATTAAAAAATCGGCGGAGTAACAGAAAATAAAACTATCGCGTTTTTTTCAAAATGATTCACCCATTTATGCTTTAAATAAGCAGGTATCTTTACACTGTCACCAGTTTCTAATACGTATTCTTCCTCGTTTAAATATAATGTGATTTTCCCATCTAAGACAAATGCTAATTCTTCTCCTTTATGTTCTAGCACATTTTCTGATGAAGCTGTATTAGGCGGGACGGTCATAATTGCTGTTGCTAAATTTCCAGTGAAATCAGGTGAAAGCATTTCATATGATAAATTATCGATAATCATTTTCTTTCGTTTATGGGAACGTACAATTAAATCGTCTGTATTTGTATCTTCAAGTAAAAAGCTAAATGTTGGCACATCAAGAGCTTTAGCAAGCACTTTTAATGTTTGAATAGAAGGGTTAGCCGACCCACGCTCAATTTGACTTAACATAGATGGTGTAATATCGGCCATCTTTGCTAGTTCTTTACTAGTTAAACCTTTTTCTTTTCTTTGTTTTTCAATTTTTTTACCAATATCTATATTTTCCATAATGAAAATCTCCTCAAGGGTTATTAAATTATATTTAAATAAATTAAATTAAAATTAACTAAAGT
This sequence comes from Bacillus sp. AY2-1, assembly GCF_008368965.1. Lineage (NCBI taxonomy): Bacteria > Bacillati > Bacillota > Bacilli > Caryophanales > Bacillaceae > Bacillus > Bacillus sp. AY2-1. Next base: position 9,951 of record NZ_QPEL01000032.1, read on the forward strand.
GAACGATTTGTGTTAAACTATATTAAAATTAATTTAATTATAATTTATTATATGGTGAGCTACAAGGATATAAGGAGGAAACAAAATGAAAGAAATAGGGGCATTACAAGCAGAATACCCATTAGTGAATAAACTTATTGCAACAAAAGAAGTATTTTGGATAAACCCACACATAGAAAAGTATGAAAGGGCAATAAAAGATTCACCACTTAATGAAGAGAATGTAAAAGATGCGGAAGAGAGATTAAAGCGTTTTGCGCCATATATTGCGAAAGTTTTTCCTGAAACGAAAGGGACTAACGGCATAATCGAATCACCTTTAGTAAAAATACCTTCTATGAAAGAAGCTTTAGAGACAAATTACAAGCAACCTATTTTAGGAGAATTATTATTAAAATGTGATAGTCATCTCCCGATATCAGGATCAATTAAAGCTAGAGGTGGCATTTATGAAGTGTTGAAACATGCTGAGCAACTAGCATTGCAGCACGGAATGTTAACAGAAGAAGATGATTATTCCATTTTAGATAGTGATACATGTAGAGAGTTTTTCTCGAAGTATTCAATTGCGGTAGGTTCTACAGGGAATTTAGGACTTAGCATAGGAATTATGAGTGCGAATCTAGGTTTTAATGTAACTGTTCATATGTCAGCAGACGCAAAAGAATGGAAGAAAAGTTTATTAAGAAGTAAAGGTGTAAACGTTATTGAATATGAAGATGATTATAGCAAAGCAGTAGAAGAAGGAAGACGACAGGCAGATGCGGATCCTAGCTGTTATTTTGTAGACGATGAAAACTCACATGATCTATTTTTAGGATACTCAGTAGCAGCATCACGATTACAAAAGCAATTAGAAGAGTTAGAGGTTGTAGTAGATGAAGATCACCCTTTATTTGTTTACCTTCCGTGCGGAGTAGGAGGAGGACCTGGCGGAGTAGCATTCGGTTTAAAGTTATTGTATAAAGACAACGTTCATTGTTTCTTTGCAGAGCCAACACACTCACCATGTATGTTACTCGGCTTAATGACAGGCCTTCATGACAAAATTGCCGTTCAAGATATCGGAATTGATAATGTAACAGATGCGGATGGACTTGCGGTAGGAAGACCGTCTGGATTTGTCGGGAAAACGATGGAACCATTTTTAAGTGGAAATTATACAGTAAACGATGAAGAGTTATATAGATTGTTAAAAGAACTAGCTGATACGGAGAATATTTATTTAGAGCCTTCTGCACTAGCAGGTATGATAGGGCCAGTGAAAGTGTGTAAAGAAGATGAGTATTTACAAAAGCAACAGTTAACAGAGAAAGTGAAAAAAGGTACTCATATTGTGTGGGGAACGGGTGGAAGCATGGTTCCTAAAGATGTAATGAATGAATATTATAGGAAAGGTTTGGAATTAACGATATAAGAAAAATGAGGCTAGTTGTAGCCTCATTTTTTCATGTACATAAAAATCTTTGTTATTTTCACAATAGTTCTTTATAGTATATATAAAGGATAACTAATATTGAATAAATATAACAAAAAAGCTTTATTTTACATAATAAGAGGATGTGTATACGATGTCATTACAGACTAAATATATAGCGGGTATTTCGCTTGGGGTTATGGGTGTCGGCTTTGCGGCTTCTATCCCTTTTCAAGGAACGGTAGCTGGAGAGATTATACAAGGTGGATTTGAAGCTGGATTGGTTGGGGGACTTGCGGATTGGTTTGCGGTTACTGCTTTATTCCGTCATCCGATGGGAATACCAATTCCGCATACAGCTTTGTTACCTAAAAACCGTAAACGGGTAACGAAAGGGCTCATTCATACGTTAGAAAATGAATGGCTAACGAAAGAAAGTATTACGAATAAAGTAAAAGAGATGCAGTTAGCACAAATGGTACTGCAAATTGCTGAGAGAGAAATGCAGTCTGATGCTGTGAAAAAGGGGATTGTAACGATTGCAGAGAAAGCAATTGTTACAATAGATACAGAAAAGTTAGCTGTTATTATTGAAAAAGAATTAAAAACATATTTACATACAATCAATACAAGTAATATTTTACAAGTGCTTGTTGATCAATTAGTTGTGCAAGAATATGATGAAAAGACACTTGATTACATATTAGTGAAGGTAAAAGATTGGACAGCGCAAGATGAAGCTCGTTACCAGCTCGGTAGCTTAGGTATGAAGGCGATGGAAAATATAAAAGTAGATGGATTCTTGCAGTTTACTTTGAAATCATTTATGAATATTGTAGATGAAGATAAAATTGGCGGTATTTTGCAGAAGTTTATCATTAGTAATATTAACAGCTTACAAGAGGCTGATAATAGCACAAGACAACTTATATTAGCGAAGATTCGTCAAGAAATTATCAATGTAAAAGAAAATGAAGCTTTATTACAGGAATTAGAAAATTGGAAAGAAAAGTGGATTGCGAATTGGAATGCTACTGACAAAATAAAAGAGATGCTAGAGCAAGTACAACAAAGAGCAGTTGCTTTTGTAAATAATGAAGAATTTGCTAATCAATATGTTATTCCATTTTTACAAAAACAAATGAATAAAATAAAAGAAGATGAACAGACAGTTCAAAAAATAGAAGATTGGTTACAAAAACAAGTTGTGAATCTTATTGAGAAGAACCATTCGAAAATTGGTAAGCTTGTACAAGAAAACCTTGATAAGTTAGACGATAAAACGTTAATCGAAATGATTGAAAATAATGTCGGTAAAGATTTGCAGTGGATCCGAGTGAACGGGGCGGTTTGTGGATTTATGATTGGATTAGTGTTAGAAGGAATTAAAGCGATTATATAAGAAAAACCTTCCGCAATTGCGGAAGGTTTTTCTTATTTTTCAATAACGCTCATATTTAAATTATAAGTTTTCTCAATATTTAACTTGTGCGTGCCATTTCCAGTTTTAATTGAATTTTTATACCAATGTTCTTGGTTGTTTAATTCTGGATGTTCTTCTGAAGAAGTATTTTCTTTTTTTGTTAAATCTTCTACTTGTTCCCAAGGTGTGCTTCCGTGTGTTTCTTTTTGATTCGTTACTGCTGTTAAAGAAACATCACTCTCTTTTGCAAGATGGACAGACACTCTTGAGCTTTCTTGTACAAACCAATTATTTTGTAATTGACCTGGATAAAGAGATAGTTCGTTATTTGAAGCACGGATTTCCACATTTTTATTTTGTGGAAGAACAAGCGTTGGTTTCACTTGTGGTGCTGAACTAAATAACGTATGTTGAACAGGTAATGATTTTAAATTGATATACATCGTTTCTCCAGCCGTTTGAACTGAAAGGAAATCATCTTGTTTTAAATTGAGTTTTTCATTTGCTTTCGTCGTCATTTCATAAGTTCCCAAAAGGTGAATTTGATTTGTATTATTTCCCTCTATCGTTAGAGGCTGATGCCCTGCATCTACTACAATTTTTTTGATAGATTCAGGTATATCAAATTGTCCGTCTGGAATATTACTCGTTTGTCTCGTTGTGTTAATAGAATGACGAAATTCTTCTAGTAATCCAGTTGATAATATACAGTAAAAAGCAATTCCGACGCTTCCTAAAACGCCGATAAAGAAAATGCTGAAAATATCATATTTAATAAATGATTGTTCCTTCTTAGAAAATAGAAGGTATAGTAAAACTTCAGCTCCAAGTATGATAAGTAAAACTGGCCACCATGCAGTTAGTGTATCTAATACTTGAATTCCTTTTACGACTGAAAATAGTAAAAAGCATCCTAACGATATAATAGAAAGCCCCATTGAGAATGTTCCAACACGCCAAGTCCTCATTCGCTTGTCCCACCTTTGTTTTCTTTATTTCCAAGTAACAATTTAAAGCCGCCGCCAATTAAAAGGAGCGCAACGATAGATGTTTGGAAATAGCGATAATATAGTTCACTAAGATGAATATTAAATATAGTTACAAAATAATCATTCAAAATAGGAAGGACTGTTTGATCTAATAAATAATAAACACCGAGTGTAATTAATCCGATACCAATCCATCTTTGATGATTTATAAAATAATCGATAATGGGTTCGTCTTGTACTCGTTCTTTTCCGTATTTTGCTGTTTGCTGTAAAGCATCAAAAAAGCTATAGAACCAAATGATTGGCACTAAAAATAAAAACGCAGAAAGTCTTAATAAGTCGAGTAAATAAATAGATAGTAAAAAGGCTGCCATAAGCTGAAGACCACGGCGTTGTAAGCCTAAATACATATGACCTGCTCCGGGGAACATCGCTAAAATAGAAGCAAATGTTTTATTTTTCTTTCCTTGCTCGCGGTGCTCTTCAAACTCTTCGAAAATAGTACGATCATCTAATTGCTCGCCACGTTCTTTTTTCTGGAGTTGCTGAACAACGTCAAAGAAATTGTAAATCCATAAAACAGGTAATGTAATAAGGAAGATAAGAAAACTTTCTTGCGATGTTAAAAGTGCAACGAAAATGATCATACTTCCGATTCCTGTGCAAGCTACTAAAAATGTAAGTCCGCGTTGCATAAGTCCTAATTGAAAATGGCCAAGTCCAGGGATGATGGATAAGAGAATGATATAAAATCGTTCGCTCTCTTTAGAGGATTCTATGAATTCTCCGGCAGCTTGTTTTTTCGATTGATTAATAATAGTGATAACTAAATCTAATAAATTGATTGCCCATAACACGACTAGTAAAAATAGAGAAAGAAAAGCAATATCACGGGCTCCTAATGCTATTGTACAAAATGCTGCAAAGATAAATAGAAATACAGCCCCTCCGCTATATAAAATAAACCGTCCAAATTTCTTTAAATATAAATGTCCAAGCCCAGGAATTAGCCCTAATACAAGTGCTAAAAAGGGATTTTTATTCATGCTTTGAACCTCCGTCCTTTTTCGATGTGTCTACCGATTTGTTTACAATTTGTTGTGAGATAGAAGACTCGTTATGTTTTGAAGATTTCTCTAAATTTGATGTCGCTGTAAAAATATACTGAAATAAACCACTTACCATAAAAATAATTGTAGCCGCAGTCGCAATTATGTAGTGAATGATCGTGCGCTTTAGTGAGGTTGTTTTTATATTTTCATTAGACTGTAGTGTTTCAAAATTAATTTGCGTCATAACTTCGTTCGTAAATGAATCATCATTTATCATTGGAAGGTTTTCATGTTGTTCATCAATACTTTCCATATAAAGTGCTAAACAATGATCACATTCATAAAGATGTTCTTCCATAGATTCACGTTCATTGCTTTCTATAAAATCTAATGTATAATTGCGCCAATCTTCTTTTGAATAATGCATCATAGAAACTCTTCCTCCTTCCAATGTTTTTTAATCCATTTTCTTGCCCGATACAGTTTCATTTCGACTGTTTTTACTTCAATGTTTTCCTGTAAAGCAATTTCTTGATAGCTTTTTTCTTGTAAGTAATGTGCGAGAACGACGTCACGGTAATTTTCAGGAAGTTCTCTCAGTTTTTGAGCAATGAGTAATTTCTGCTCTTTCGTCAATAATAAAGCCTCAATATTATGAGAGGACTGTATATTTTCCTCATTTTCTTTACATAAGGAGAGTTCTTCACTTTCTCGAGCTTTCTTCCTCTTATAATCAATAGCGTGATTGGTGGCAATACGTGCCATCCACGTTTTTAATCCGCGAAATTGATAATTTGGGAGAGAGGCGTGAATTTTTACGAATACTTCTTGTGTAACATCTTTCGCATCTTCTTCATGTCTTACAATAGAAAAGATAACTTGAAAAATATAATGACGATATGTTTGCACGAGGATACGAAAAGCATGTTCGCTTCCTTGTTGTGCTTTTTCAATTAATTGTTTTTCCTCAATGGGTCTCTCCCTCCTTTTTGACGCATTCTATTATATAGACGTAAAGAATGATAAGTCACCCTACACATTTTGTAAAAAAAGAATAATATATTTTTTGCAGAAGAGCTAGATGAAAAAAGTGTGAAAAAATGGTAAGCAGAAGTATATAATGAGCAAGTAGGAAATGTTATACGGAGAAAGGATGTGAATGTTAGTAGGAGGAAGGTCCATACTAACAAACATGAAAATTAAAATATTAATAGCAGACGATAATTCTTTTATTAGAGAAGGCATGAAAATTATTTTAAATACATATGAAGAGTTCGAAGTGGTAGATACAGTAAATGATGGAGAAGAAGCTGTAGCATATTGTAAAAAGCATGAAGTTGATATTGCTCTTTTGGATGTTCGTATGCCAAATATGAACGGTGTAGAGGCGACGAAGTTTATTTGTGAAGAGACGAAAACAAAACCGCTTATTTTAACGACGTTTGATGATGATGAATATATTTTGGATGCAGTAAAAAACGGAGCGAAAGGGTATTTATTAAAAAATAACGATCCGGAGCGTATTCGTGATGCAATAAAAGGGGTATATAATGGCCAAACTGTTATGCAAGATGTAGTTCTCGATAAAATTAAGTCCAATTTAATGGAAAGTAAAGAGGAAGAATGTAAAATAGATAAAAGTCTTTTTACTGAAAGAGAGCTTAGTATTATCGCATTAATTGCAAAAGGTTTCTCAAATAAAGAAATTTCGAAACAGCTTTTTATATCTGAAGGAACAATCGCAAATTATATTACATCAGTTTTAGGGAAAACGGGACTTGAACATCGCACACAAATTGCGATTTACTACTTAACAGGGAAAGTAGATTAATGATATGGAATTTTGGTTAACTGTAAGTAAATTAATTGTCTTTATATATATTGTGTTCAGTTACATACATTCAAATGTTACGAACTTACCATGGGTTATATTTGCTTTGCTTTTATATCTTTCTGTAAACGTGCTAATCTCTATATTAAAAAAAGATACGTACAAAAAAATATTGATTTGTATTTCAATTAGTGTAGTTATGTTATTAACATGGAGGGTTCATCCGTTTTTTATTTTGTTTTTACCTTTGAATTTATACGAAATTACATTCCATTACATAGACAAGAATTGGTCACGCTTTGTTATTATGATGCTTCCAATTACAATTACAGATGAAAGCATTCGAATGACTTATGGATTAATTGTTGCATTTTCTTTTCTCGTTTTAACTATGGCAGATCGATATATATCACGTGTAGTAAAGCTTGAATCGCAAAATGATAAGATGCGAAAAGATATGCAACGACTTACGAAAAGCTTACATGAAAATAAAGAGTACATAAGACAATCAGAATACACATTTAAGCTAGAAGAGAGAAATCGGTTATCACAAGAAATTCATGATAAAATTGGTCACTCGATGACAGGTGCATTAATTCAAATGGAAGCTGCAAAGAGATTAATGGGGATAGATAAAGAAAAATCTGCGGAGTTATTACAAAATGCAATTCATATTTCAAAAGATGGAATTGAAAGTATTCGCATTACATTAAAAAATATGAAGCCACCAACTGAGCAAATTGGCATTCACCGTATGAAATTATTCATAGAGGAGTTTGCTAGTAAGCATGATGTAAACATTCCTTTCGTATATAAGGGAAACTTAGATATGATTTCTCCCATTCAGTGGAAAATTATTGGTGAAAATGTTACCGAGGCACTAACAAATGCGATGAAATATGCTGATGCGACAGTTATTTCTATAGATATTCATGTACTTAATAAGATGGTTAAGGTGCAAGTGAAGGATAACGGAAAAGGCGCAGCTCTTGTTAAGAAAGGTCTCGGTATTATGGGGATGGAGGAGCGAACAGCGTCTGTAAATGGGAAAATTATTGTAGATGGAACAAGTGGTTTTTCAGTGACGATGTTGTTGCCGATATAAGAGAATGGGACGAAGATGAACCATCTCATATGAAAAAAGTGAATAATCTCATGTGAAAAGAATGAACTTCTGCACTGAGCAGGTTCATTTTTTTTGTTTATACTAAAAGCAGAGAAACCGAAATAGGGGTGAAATGATGAATACATTAGAAATTAAAAATTTAACGAAAAAATTTGGTGATTTCATCGCGGTAGATAATATGTCTTTATCTATTAAAGAAGGAGAGATATTTGGCTTTTTAGGATCAAATGGTGCTGGTAAAAGTACAACGATAAATATGATTGCTGGGTTGTTAAGAAGTAATGAAGGTGAAATTAGCATATTAGGAAAAAATATAAAAAAACATAATCGATTTGCGAAGATGAATATCGGTATCGTTCCGCAAGATATTGCGATTTATGAAGAGTTAACTGCCTATGAAAATGTGAAATTCTTTGCTGGATTGTACGGTTTAAGAGGAGCAGAGCTAAAAGCAAGAGTAGAGGAAGCGCTTCAGTTTGTGGGGCTTAGTGATAAACATAAAAGTTATCCGAAAAACTTTTCTGGCGGGATGAAACGAAGATTGAATATCGCTTGTGCGATCGCTCATAGACCGAAGTTAATTATTATGGATGAGCCGACAGTGGGAATTGATCCACAGTCAAGAAACTATATTCTCCAGTCTGTTCGAAAATTAAATGAAATGGGAAGTACCATTATTTACACGAGCCACTACATGGAAGAAGTAGAAGAGATTTGTACGAAAATAGCAATTGTAGATCACGGTAAAGTAATTGCAGAAGGTACGAAAGAACAGTTGAAAGCGATTATTACTGATACGAAAGATATTTGGGTTGAAGTGAAGTCAGTAGAAAATTTAGATGTAAAAAAGTTAAAAGAGATAAACGGTGTGAAAGCTGTTCAAATTGAAGAGAACGTAATTAAAGTAAACTCGGATGCAGGAGTAAACAATTTAAATAAAATTATTCAGCACTTCATTAATCATGATATTGAAATTCGTTCGGTAGAGGAGCAGGCCCCGAACTTAGAAACAGTATTCCTTACGTTGACTGGAAGAAACTTACGAGATAAATAAAAGGTAAATGAAGAAAAGGTAAAGGGAGGTTCATCAATTGAACATCTTCAATATTGCAGTTATGCATATTAAAAGAGATTTCAGAGACGTAAGAACTTTAGTTTTTATGTTAGCATTTCCGGTTGTACTTATGCTTGTGTTAGGAACAGCGTTAACGAATGCATTTGATAGCGATAGTCAAGCGATTAAAGATATACAAGTGCTCTACAAAGATGAAGCGAGTAGCACATTTTCTCAATCGTTCGAAGCATTTACGAAAGAAGTCGATAAATCGGGTATTCATTTTAAAAAAGCTTCCGAAGGTATAGATGGGAAAGAAGAAGTGAAGCAAAATAAATATGCTGCTTATGTAGAGTTAAATAAAGATGGTGCAAAATTTTATGGAAGTGACAAAAGTAGTGTTGAGGGAAGTATTGTGGAAGGCATGCTTACAACATTTGTTGATAAGTACAATGTAGCGGCCGAAGTTGCAAAAGTAGATCCTAGTAAGGTGAGCACAGTTTTTTCAAGCGGAAATCATAATGATTATATAAAAGAAACATCTTTACAAGCTGCGAAAAAACCAGGTTCTATGGATTACTACGCGGTTGTAATGACAACGATGATTGCACTATATGCTGCGATGGGAGCGAGTTCTTTAATTCGAGGAGAACGAATACGTAAAACAGGAGATCGTCTCATTGCTGCACCTATAAGTAAGGCTGAAATATTCATTGGAAAAGTACTTGGTAGCCTAGTAGCAAATGCTCTGTGCATATTACTCGTCATGTTATTTAGTAAATTTGTTTTTCAAGCGAATTGGGGCGACCATCTTGGAATCATATTTCTTATTTTATTAACACAAATTTTTCTAGCAATTAGCTTCGGTTTAGGAATTGGATATATTACAAAAACACCGGAATCATCTAGAGCAATTATTATGGTTATTGTGCAATTATCCTCTATTTTTGGTGGTGCATATTTCGTAATAGAAGAAAATTTCGTTACGAATTTATCACCATTAACGTGGGCAAACACAGCTGTTATGAAAATTATTTATGCAAATGATGTAGGAGCAGCACTACCGGTAATATGTTTAAACCTTGGCATTTCAGCACTCTTTTTATTAATTGCAATTATTGCATTACGTAGACGGGAGGGGCTATAGTATGAAAGATATTTTATGGCTCATACAAAAAACGTTATCTGTACTTTTGAAAAATAAAAAAGGGTTATTCATTATTATTAGTTTGCCGATAATTGGAACACTAATCTCCTTCTCGATGTATGGGAATATGGGGCAAGGGACGTTAAATATCGGGGTTATTAATAAAGAAAATCAATCTATAGCAAATGATACGGTGAAATTTTTAGAAGGATTAAATCATGTAAAGGTAAGTAAAATTAAAGAATCTGAAGTAGAAGATAAACTCACTTCCAAAAAACTTGATGGAGTTATTACATTAGATTCTGGTTTTTCAAAAAGTGTTCGAGAAGGGAAACCAAATCATATTGAAATTTCATCGATTAAAGGTGATCAAGTAACAGGATTTATAAAATCATATTTATACAATTATATTGCTAATGTAGCAGCTATTAGTAAAGTAGCAGGAACAGATCAAAGTGCATTTGATACTATGTCCGCAGGATATCAAAAAGGTTCATTTAAAATGAAAACTGAGACGCTAGACGATACTTCGAAAAATAAAGA
>NZ_QPEL01000320.1:0-795 GCF_008368965.1 Bacillus sp. AY2-1
ACAATAACTATAACAAATATTTTTATTACATTGCAGTTCGGTTTTCAGAAGTAATTTTGTTATCATTTAAACCATTTTTGTTATACATCAAAAAATATATAATCAACTAAACATGTATTACCGTATTTAGTTAGTTATATTATTAGTAAAATAAAAAGGATACTTAAATATATGGAAGATGAAAATGCAATAATAAGCGAGAGAATTCTTACGGTTACTATTGCGTTTTCATCCTGTGGAAATGTAAGTAGCATAGATGTATCCAACTTACACACTTTATTGTCAGGAATAAGAACTACCATGTTTGCTCACTAAACATAAAGGGCTAATAAAGACACTTATTTTTCATAAAGCATAAGTACTCTTTTATAAATGACTATACAAAGATAAAAGCTCTTTTTCTAAATCTATTTAGAAAGAAGCTCTTTTTCTAAATCTATTTAGAAAGAGAGCTTTATCTTAAATATTTAATTATCGGCTAAAAGCTCCAACAATTCCACCACTAATTCCACCAATAGTTGCACCAATTGGGCCACCAAATACTGAACCAACAGCAGCTCCACCTAAAGCTCCCGCCCCGGCAGAAGTCCAAGAGCCACCGTTAATATCTTTGATTTCCTCTTCTGAAAGAACTACAATATTTTCTTCTAATTTAATATCCATGAATCAAACACTCCTTATATTTAAATATTCTAACAATCAGTATTTTAATACATATTATGGGATTTGTCTAGAATTTTTTTCCTTAAAACGGAATTTTATCCCTTTTATTTGAAAATATATATGTTTATTCTT
>NZ_QPEL01000321.1:0-1463 GCF_008368965.1 Bacillus sp. AY2-1
ATTATAAGGTTAGTTTTATAAAAATGAAGACTATAGTTCTATTATTGTTAGTAAATTCTAAATAGTAAATTACATTTTAGCTTACTGAACAAGTGATAATCCCCATGCCCAGTAAGCTAAAAAAATTATAAATTTGTACATCAAAATTCCGGGCGTTTTGTAAGGTTTACACCAACCCCACTTTATGGAAGCCTATTAATCGTTTACGTCTATTGTCTGCTCTAGCCAATACATGCTCAGGAACCCTATAATTTAAGAGGGGATAAAATGACTGAGAAATATAAGATTTACTATAAACAACTTGCTGTACGATTCTTGGTTTTTGATTAAGGTTTAAACCGCCACGGTGCCAAACCTGATTGTTAAAAATTAGACAATCACCAGCTTTTGCTTTAAAAGTCACGGGTTTTTTTCCATTATAAACAGGGAGTTCTTGTTTAGTGTCTGGAAATTTACCGCTTCTATGGCTACCAGGAACTAATTGTGTAGGTCCCATATCTTCCTCAACATCCGCGAGATAGTATAGACAGTTGACAATAAATACTGGCATTTGAATATTATTATCCCAATCAACATTTTTTGGAAGTGGGAAAAACATTTCATCATCAATTAAATCGATATGCCATTGATCTATTCCTGTTCTTCTAGGGGTCTTAATTGCATTCATACTACGCAAATGACAATTATCCCCTAAAATTGCTTCGACTAAATTAATAACTGGAGGCAAATCGATTAAATTTTCAAAGACTTCACCACGTTCGAACATCATACCACGAAAAATAGGAGCGTACCCATTCCTTGGACCTCGAAAAGCTTCTTCAACCCCGGTATTCAATAAATTGATTTGGTCTTCATTTAGAACATTACTCATAAAAACAAAGCCATCACTATGAAATTGTTTCACTTTATCACTTAGATCATGCATAAAATATTTCCCCCTGAATCCTAGAGTTTTTTATAATTTCCTATTGCTGAAGATAATTATTAGATAAAAAATTCACTTTACTGTTCAATAAAAACTAATATAACAGTACAAAAAAATGCAACCGATTGCATTTTGGAGGGGAGGAAGGTTTATTTAGAAAAAACATATTCTATCATCTCCGCCTCTTGGATGAAAGTGTTTTCATTCCACCTTCGGTAATTAGTCTAACATTATTTTTGGTAAAAATAAACAAGAGTAGTAACTTCAATTGTTTATTTTTCGAGTTTGATTTTTTTGAAAAGTATGTTTGATGAAGTAACAGGCAGTAAATATTATGAAAATATCTTGATTTATAAGCTTTTTGTATATTTTTCACAAAAAAATAATAGTAAAGAAGTTAATGTAGAAGTAGATATTGAATTATTATTAGAATATTTAATTTATTTATCAGGTTGCGTTTTGTTTTGTTGGATAATTCATAATTAGATAAAAATAGTAAAAAAATGTATTTACAATTTATAGTAATAGGTTTATAATC
>NZ_QPEL01000322.1:0-2470 GCF_008368965.1 Bacillus sp. AY2-1
AAATGATACATTTCATCAACACACCTCTTCTGATCTTTATGATAAATATAGAAAATTCAGCTCTTTAGGATTTAATTTTAGAATTCTCATAAAAGTATATAATAGATTAGACACATAATTGTCACAAATTAATAGTTTATCTACTTTATGATTACCTATGAAAACTTTATTACCACTTCAATATTTACTGCTAAACTAAAGCACTCTATACCTACAATTTCTTAAAACCCTTTTAAATAATCTTTCAAAAGAGTCGATAGTTTTATATTTTTTATTTTTTTATTGTACATTTGTACATTTGATGTTAGGATTATGCCTATTAAAATTGAATCCTAACGATTCTTCTTTATAATCTCCATGTTTTAATTGTTAAATAAAAATATAGATTCTGATATATATTTCAAATCAGAACGAAAATGTCGTTATTTTACAATGATGTCGTGGAATACCTTTAGAATGGAAAGATATATGCAACAACGTGTTAAGGGGTTACAGGGGGAACAAAAATGAGAGACTTTTTTGATGATAAGTATAAAAATATTGAATTGAAAAGGAGGTTAATAAATTTAATAAGTGAAATTAGCGAATTCAAAGGAAAATTAGCTGCTTATCAGGAACAAAACAAGGACATATTTAATAGCTTAGAAAAAACTATACCACTACATTACATAAAAAATTTCACAACTATTTACGAGGATATAAAAGTTCCTAATAAAAGATTAAAAGAACTTATTTTAGATGATATCGTACCTCAAAATATTTCGGAAGATGCTATTTTTTGCTATTATCAAACACTTTCTTTTGTACATAAAAACTCCTGTACTTTATTAATCAATCCAGCAACTATACAGGAATTACATTTTCAACTAATACATTACATTACCTCTGACAGTGCCAAATGGCGTGAAAAACCTTTTATTATTCCAGGAATTCCAGAACATGGAATGCACTTGAATAGTTACCGCATTCTTCCACATGAACTTATTCCACAGTTTATGGAGCAATTATGTGATCAATACAACTCATTAAATACTAGTAAGGGGCTTCATTCACTTTTATTAATAGCTCGTTTTATATTAAATTTTTATTGCATAGTCCCTTTCAATCAAGGTAATAACAGGTTGGCATTTATGTTAATGCAATTGCTGTTAATTAAGAGTGGACATACATTTGTAAAATATGTATGTTTGGATAAATATATTAAGAAACATGAATCTGATTATTACAATTCGATTTATAAATCTTCGGTGAATTGGTACTGCGAGGAACATAATAATAGCTTTTGGTTAAAAACGTTTTTAACCATTATATTAGAGGCTTACAAAGATCTTCATAACACAGTTCTAGATTCTATATGTAAACATACTAAAGTTGAGAGAATTCAGGATTTTATACTTAAACAAAAACAACCCTTTACTAAAGAAAGTATTCGTAACACTTATCCAGACATTGCAGAGAGTACAATCAGTAAGGCTTTAAATTCCTTGCAACTGTTTGGCCATATTAAGCTAGTTACAAAAGGAAGAAATGCAAAGTGGATTAAAATTTGACCATACTTTCAAGACACCTGAGGTTCAAAAATTCAATAATAACTTTATCATTGAATTTCATTTTAATTTTAAGCTATTATTACTTTTTTAGTTATTTCTAATTCCAACAAAACAGTTTATAGGAAAAGGTCCGCTTCCCTCCGCCTTTTCCTATAATAAAATTAAATATAAACATAGAATAATTGTCGAAAAAAGTCGCATTTTAATATTTTTTCTTTATTTTCTGGTTGTAAACGTTTCACTTTCATGTTACCATCTTAATCAAACAATAGATGGTAACATGAAAGTATTTCTTTCCCTTAGAAACATATAAACGTACGGTAATATCAAGAAAATAAGGCCAAAGAAATATTTGATACCTACCAAAATAATTAATAGGAATTTTGTTGCGCTATTTTTTCTGATAATTAAGAAAATGCATTTTGTCCCTAAACAAAATTTGTTAGTGCGCAAAATTCAAATACACTAGAACACCCAAATAAATGAAAAATGAATTCTTCCTACAAAATTTAGCTGATTAACATAAAGACATCTAAATTACTACCTTTATCGCCATCTATTGTTGACAACATATTTACCAACTAAAAAAGAACCTATCAAGGGTTCTTTTTATTATAATCATTCAAATTTCAATTCTATCTTAATACTTAAATTTCCACACAAATTACATCTGCTTTTTGCTCTCAATTATTGAATTAATAATATAGCACATCAAATTTATTAATTCTTATCTCCAATTAGTTTAAATTAGTGAATAAAATTCAATCATATAAAAATAATAAATACAACTAATCGTTATATATTAAAGAGGTGTCAATTTTGTCCTTAAATGAAGAGACCTTAGAAACTAAGACAGATAAAACCATTGAAAAGATTCAAACAAGTAACTTAAAACAACTTAAAAATACACTAGATAATAT
>NZ_QPEL01000323.1:0-555 GCF_008368965.1 Bacillus sp. AY2-1
CTAAAAAAGAAGATATGTCAGGTTCAGTGGAAATAAACTCTAAGGATATTGGAACGGTTAAAGGTTTTAGACAAGGATTTACCACAGCAATCTTAAACCCAAAAACGGCTGTATTTTTCCTTAGTTTTCTACCCCAATTTATTGTGAGTAATCAAAGTCATTTCTTCCAATTTCTTTTGTTGGGACTCACATTTACGACTTTGACAGCAATATGGTATTTACTTTATATCTCTCTAATACGTCAATTAAGAACTTTTTTAAGAAAAGAAAAAGTGAACCGTACAATAGAGGGTATTACTGGCACAGTATTATTAGTATTTGGAGTTAGGCTATTTTTCCAAAAATAAATATGTAATAGAGAGATTTTAAAACTTTCAGTTTTTCCAATAAATGAATCAATATAAAAAGTATGGCTTTCAAACAGTAAAAAAGTTAACAAGCGGTTGTGTTTGTGGAATAAGCTTCAATAAAATAACCAAACTTTTTATAAAGAAGTGAATCGATTATATTAAATAAGAACATGTTTTAATTAATCCGTACCCTTTGTAAAGGACA
>NZ_QPEL01000324.1:0-769 GCF_008368965.1 Bacillus sp. AY2-1
TTTTTTCTTCTAATTCCATATTTCTTATGTTGAGAAATAAATGATAAGGGGCTTAATAAAACTAAAATGAATTATTGACATAATATTTCGACGATAATATAATAAATCTCGAATTCAAGATAACTTGTAAAGGATTGGTAATTATGAGTGTGATTAATGATGAGAGCTTATCTTTAAAGTTATTTGTTACATTATCAAGGGCAGCACAGGCAATTACTAAGCGTATTGAAGAGGATATAAAAAGTTATGGACTTAATCCAACTGAATTTGCAGTGCTTGAGCTACTATATAGTAAAGGCGATCAGCCTATACAAAAAATTGGAGGGAAAATATTACTTGCAAGTAGTAGTATCACGTATGTAGTGGATAAGTTGGAAAAGAAGAGGTTCTTAATACGAAAACCATGTCCAAAAGACCGCCGTGTCACGTATGCGTCAATTACTTCAGATGGTATTCAGTTAATGGATAGTATTTTTCCTCAGCATAAAGAGGCGATTCGGCATATATTTGGTGGTTTGGACTATATTGAGAAAAAAATGATAATCGAAAAGTTGAAAAAATTAGGGTATTATGCACTCGAACTATAAATTTTTAGAAATATATCTCGAATTAGTAATGTCCTAATTAAATCTAATTTAAATAAATAGGAGGAAAAATTAATAAATGGTAGTAAATTTATTATAATACAAAATGAATAAACCATGTAATTTCAATTGGTATAACATGAAATAAAGTTGTTATGTTAACGTATACATATCGTCCTTTAAAT
>NZ_QPEL01000325.1:0-640 GCF_008368965.1 Bacillus sp. AY2-1
TCTCATTACTAAAATGAAGTGGTAACATACCTTCCGATTGTGAGAATCCCATAAATATAATGATTCCCGACACTATATAGAATAGAAATATTCTATCTCTTATAACAACTCTTAACGTAAATCTTATTGACTGTTTATGTGTTTCCTCATGTATCATTATATTTTTAGGCTTTGTTTCCTTTAGAAACAATAACATTAATATTGTATAAAACAGCATGGTTCCAGAAGTAATCAAAAATATGACATCTTTTGATACAACCACAACTGCTGCACCAATTATAGGGCCTATCGCAGCTCCTATATTATGAGCCATTCTAAGTAATCCATATGCCTCAGTTCTTTTTTCAGGTTCTGTTACATCGGTAACCATTGCAGATGCCGCTGGTTCAAAGAAAGAATTACATAGCCCTAAACCAATAGATAAAATGGCATACCCTATAAAACTATCAATAAACAAAAAAACAAGCATTAGTAGCCCATTACTGGCCATAGAGAGTACCATAGTTGGTTTCCGTCCATAAGTATCCGCTATATGCCCTCCAATTAATGAACCAAAACTCGCCGCAATTGGGGATAAAGCTATAACTATACCTACCTCAAGTAGAGAATCCACTTTATCCTTTAAATATAATGCAAAAAA
>NZ_QPEL01000326.1:0-3918 GCF_008368965.1 Bacillus sp. AY2-1
AAATATCTTCGTATATTCATTTTGAATAAGTCTAAGCATATTAATTTTCCTTACCCTGAACAACTTCTAAAAAGTAATCTTCTAATGATTTTTCGTGCTCTTTAAAATCGTGAACTAAATGATTATTTTTTTCTAAAGTTATAAGTATTGAAAGAAATTTGCTTTTACTGGTATTCAATCTAACAAATTGAACAGAATGATCAATTGTAATAACGGGATGTACTTGTAATATGTCATGAACTGCTTTAGATGGATTACCTAAGTAAATTAAGAATTCCTTATCCTCATCATTAATTTTTTCATTTATTTGCTCTTTTTTTATAATTTTTCCTTTATTAATAATGGCGATACTATCGCATATTAACTCTATTTCTGTCGAATGGTGGCTGGAAATAATAATGGCTAATTCCTTTTTATCTGCAAGAAATCTAAGATGTTCCCTTAATTCCTTAATACCAATTGGATCTAATCCATTGGTAGGCTCATCTAAAATCAGTACTTTAGGATCGTTTATTAAGCATTGCGCTAAACCTAAACGTTGTTTCATACCTAGAGAATATTTTTTCACCTTAACATGTATCTGCTCAGTAAGACCAACTATATTCATTATTTCAATTATTTTCTCTTTGTCTACCAATTTAGTTAAACTTGAAAAATATAATAGATTTTGAAAGCCAGTCATGTAATTGTAAAATTGAGGGTTTTCAAACATAACCCCTATATCCTCTAGTGCATTCAATTTTTCAGTAGATATGGATTTCCCAAAAATGAAAATACTTCCCTCTGTTAAACTAGATAAACCAGTTATCATACGTAGTGTAGTGGTTTTACCTGCTCCATTCGGTCCAAGAAATCCTAAAATTTCTCCTTTATGTACATTCAAAGATATATTATCAATAATTGTTTTATTTTCTATTTTCTTTGAAACATTATTAAGTTGAACTGCTATCTGCAACTTTCTCCCTCCTTAAAATTAATTTTATTTTTATTTTATAGGAGAATCTAAAGTTAAGACTGACGGAACTTCATATGGATTGCATAATCTTAATAATCCATACCCTATACTCGTAAGACCATTCATAAGAGCAACTGAGTGAATATCTACATTAACTTCCTCATAATCATTAATGATTTTTCGAGTTATTTTTTGAATAAATACGTTTAATTCTTCTTCAGTAACAAATGAATTATCTAATTCATGAACTTTTAGTAAAATATCTGCAATTCCTAACTCACCATGACAAAGGGAATAATTACTTTCTATAGAGGCTTTCATGGTTGTTGTGAGTGATTTTGTTAGATTATCATCTAAAAAGTCAAAATCTAAATTATTACTCGCTATTAGTTTTCTACTTAAAAGTATCCCTGGAGCACCATGACACCAAGAAATTGGATAACGGTCAGTCTGTACACTATACCAATTCATTTCATCATTATTGTAAAATGAATTTTCATAAATAAGAGACTGTTCAATAAAATCTTTTAAGTCTTCACTAGGATTAATTTTATAATATTGGCTCAAGGAAGCAGCAATGCCGGCATTTCCATGGGAAAATCCTATGTATGGAACTTCTTGATTATGCGGTGGTGGCCATGCTAATCCTTTTGATTGAGAAATGGAAGAGTTGATTAAATGTTGCGCAAGTGATTTAGATATGTCATAAATCCATTGATATTTATATTCTTTATATAAGTTTAATAAAAAGAATAAAGCCCCCGCTGATCCTCCCATTACATCATAAATGCGATCATTTGAGATAAATGATTTATAAAATTTAGTGTAATAAAGAACTTCCTCTGTTAGTTTTTTATCATTAAATACTACTGATAGATGATGCATACTATATAATATACCTGTTAAACCAGTAAAAGCACCTATAGTTATATTCTCATTCTTCACCAGTTCTGGAAGTAGCTTTTTTACTGGATTTATAGTTGCATACGCAGCTTCCTTATATGTATCCTTTTGGGTTAGCTTCCATAAATAACAGAAGAATGTAGCTATACCGGGATTACCATCATATAACCCAGTCTCTGTTACAGAAAAGGACCAATTTGTTTCATTTGATCCTTTAAGAACCATACTAGTCCAACACATTTCGGTATTTTTACCATGTCCGTCTCTTACGGCATTTTCAAGAAGTACATCCGCAATACTTTCGGCTCTTTTTAACAGATCTAAAGGTTTTTCACTATTTTTTTCTACATAGGTACTATATTTTTTATTAGCGTTCTTTATGTTTAAGTCCACCTGTGAATATGCTGTAGCGATTGTTGTTTCTATTATAGAGAGTTGTTTTATACATTCTTCCTCACTTAAAGAATTTATTTTTTCTATACTTAATTCTAAACCACATTTATAATAAAAATTTTGTAATTCTTCCCCAGAAGAGTTACATAGTTTTTTTTCATTTGGACTAGTTGTAAAATAAGGAACGTCACCGTTCAATAAATCATGAATTTCATATTTCAATAGTTTTTTTATGTCATCATTTTGAATTCCTGGTTCCCACAAGCGAAATAATAATATTTCTCTATCAATTTGATTTCTCATAAAATCCGGATGATAACTAATATTGAGTAATTTAGTATATGCCATTGTATTTCTAAAGATTTTCCTAATTTCCTTATCAGTAAATAGCATTATATTTTCAATTAATTCATTACGATTTTTGATAAACCATAAATACATATCTTTAAATCCGCTCTTTAAATCTGCCAAATAATCAATGATATTTATTTCAGCATCAGAGTATTTGGGACTATTATTTCCAGAATCCAAAATTCCTTTTTGTTTTTCAATTTTAATTTCATCTGTATAGTGATTTGTAATGGTAGGAATTTCAAAAGGAAGTATTTGCTGATTTTGACCTCTAACACCACTTACATCTATTGAATTTTGATTATGAACTTCTTGAGTAGATCCAGTTGGAATCATACCTGTAGAAACAACAGAATTTCCTATTAACTTCTGAGCTTTTTCAAAAATCGAACTAACATTAGTATTTGTTTTTGGAATAATTGTATGATGAAATAGTGATTCATAATCTATAAGAACAGGATGCTCTCCATGAGCAATCAAATTCTCGTAATGAAAATCTGTTGCATTCATAATATGGAGAATTGCTAAAATTCTTCCTAGTCTTTCATAAAATTTATGTATGTCTTTATCACTAGAGCACTCTTTAAATTCGATAAATTCTGACCATCCATATGCTTCTCTTGAGAGAATACAAGTTGTTTTCAAAGCATTTCGAGAATCATATTTATTATTAATCCATTTTATAAAATCCTGGAACTGTATATCTATATCTAGTGGACGCGGTTTATACACTACTTTGACTCCACTATTAAATTCTAAAATCGACACTGACTTTCCTGATTTATGAGTATCTCCTTGACTTAAATGTAGATGTGAAATCTTACATATTTTTTCTTCATTATTAAATATTTTTTCAAGGCTATCCTTATCGCAATGAAAATGAAATAATAATTCTTCTAAGAAGCTTATGAGATTTATTGTTTTAGTTATAATAAGCCTTATAAGTACTGGATATTCATCAAAGAAGCTGTTAATATACAATGGATCACTTTCAAAACGATTACAGAAAAATTTATACCTTTCTTCTGACGTATTTCCTTGTAATTCACCACTTAACCTTAAATAATTTATTTCTAAAATTAATGTTTTATGACTAACATGAAATAAGGAATCTAATAAATTATTTAAAATATCAATTTGACTTTCCTCAGACAAATACTCCTTAAACTTATTTTTTTGAAACATTTTAACCGCAAAAAAGCGAATAAATGGCTCGAAAAATGAAAAGAAAGGAAATTTATCTAATTTTTTTAATAACTTCTTTATATTTTCATTTACAAATGATTCGTTATTAATTTCATATATGTATTTAAGCC
>NZ_QPEL01000327.1:0-1662 GCF_008368965.1 Bacillus sp. AY2-1
AAACCTATCTTTTGATAAAGTAATATAAACTTGTCCCTATAATTTCTAGTGCCTCCTGCATACGTTGAGGAGAAATATTTTCTAAAACGGTATCTTGAGGTGTATGGAATACCTTTTCAACATGATAAATTAGGGGATTCCAACTCTCTACATCCATCCAAATAAATAGTGCTGAGGAAATTCCAGCTTCGTAAAATGGTACATGATCACTAGAATCAAACTTTCCAGTTAATACAACCGATTTCCCTAATGCTTTACTAGTAGCTACTGCAGTATTTGTTACTTCATTTTGAGAGCCATCTAGTGTCATTGCATATAAGTCCTTAGCCTGTTGGTAACTTGTCGCTATCATATCTGCATTAAAAACCCCTAGAATATGTTTCTTATCTGTTGTAGATAACTGATTAACATAATGGTAAGCACCTAAGGATTCATTTTCTTCTGCTCCAAACGCTATGAATTGAATTTCTTTATTAATCTCTATATCTTTAAAATTGTATGCTAACTCTAATAAAAGTCCTACGCCAGAAGCATTGTCATTTGCTCCAGGTGCTCCGATAACACTATCATAATGAGCACTCATTATTGCTACATCCTCATTATCTGTCTTGTATTTGGGCTTTTTTTTCGCAATAACATTTAATGAACTCAAATTCATTTCATGTTTTGCCTTTAAACTAACTATATTTTTATTATGCACTATTTTATCTTTCATTCTAATTCCCTGATTATAAGCAAGCCCAAATACAGGTATTGATTGTTTCTTTTTTAGAACTGGGTTAAAGGCTTCTCCATAGTTGCCTCTATCCCCAATCGTACTATATAACAATACAGCTTTTGCTCCCTTTTCTACTGCATACTCAACTTGTTCATTATATTTCTCATACGTATCAGCTTGTTCCAGTAATACTATTTTCCCATGAATTGGCTCAGGTGAATTTTTAATATCGTTCTCTTTTCCTATAGAAACTACCGGCCCTACGACAGGATCTTTAGGTATAGATGCATTAGATGCTGCTCCAACTTGCCATTCTTTTTCTCCATACACACTAAAAGAGATACTCCCAATATATTGATCTGGTACAGGAAAGGCCTGATACTCAACTTCATACCCTAATTTTTTTAATGTATCTCCAATGTATGTAGCTGCTTTATGTTCTTCCTTAGTCCCACTTGGACGTGGACCAATTTTCTCAGACAGAAAACGTGTATGTTCAATAGCTCGACTAGCACGAACCTTATCTGACATGAGAGAACTTTGGTCGTTCTTAGTCATAGCATGTACTAGTATTACATCCTCAGATAAATTACTAAAAAGGAAAAGCAACAAAATCCCAAAAGTTACAATAAGCTTCTTTATAAGAGTTAGTTTTTTCATTTGTCCTCCCTATGATTAAAAAAGATTAATAGTAAAACCTTCCCTCCTAACACACTTACTTAGAAGAAAAGGTTCATTAAAATAATCTCTAACTCAAGTTACATGTAAAAATAAATAAACCGATAGTGCCTTTTATATCTCCAAATAATTCATTTTTGTTTGCATACCAGTAATATTTTTATGAAACCAATTAAGAGTCTCCCATGACCTCTTTCTATTCGTATAATCAGTTTCCTGAACCTCAAATACAATTCCTATGTTTTTATCCAAAGTATTGTTCTTCA
>NZ_QPEL01000328.1:0-524 GCF_008368965.1 Bacillus sp. AY2-1
CTTTTGAAGTGATTGTAATTATAAATATATCAAGAAATCTTTTTATGTTTTGGTGTATGAGAATGAAAATGATTCGTAAAACTATACTTTATCAATACAAGTCTTTTTTACTCGTATATCAAAATGGAAATACCCTTTCAAAGTACAGTAACCCATCTTACAAATTGTGGAATTAGCTATTTGTTCATCAAGGTATACTTTTATAAACATGTAAATCCCAAGAAATATGGCCTTTGTGTAGCAATGGAACAGGATAACGCAACAAGCATTAGCGGACATCATACTACTAAAAATGGGTCTTTCATATCCGCTAATACTTAACTTAAGTTTTGGTTCCATTGCTACATATATCCCGAGTAGTTCAACGGATATTCAAAAGCAATTACTTCATCTCATTCGTGCTCCAATTTTACTGTACCACCTCAGAATGAGAAATGCCGAGGGATGTGATAGATAGTAAAAAACGCGCTTTAAAATAAGCGCGTTTCTTTGATTAATACCTTGTTCCCTCGTAGCATCCAATG
>NZ_QPEL01000329.1:0-738 GCF_008368965.1 Bacillus sp. AY2-1
TGATTAAACTGAAAGAAATCAAAGAGTTTAAATCCAATACTATTTAGTACAGTCTTTTTAAATTGTACATTTTGAATCACTCTTTTTTCTAAGTAGTTTTGTTCATTAATAATAGTTGCAATGGCTAATGTTTTTTTGTTGCCTGTTTTCCAAAAATCGTTCCACATCGTTTCCATAAATGTAGAAACATTTAGGTGAGGGAGAAGGTGAAATAACTTTTGTGATTTCTTTACACTTTGTTCGTAAAGTAAAAATTGAGGGTATACATCTTGGAAAATAAGCCAATTCCCTCTTTCTAAAAAAGAAAAAAATATGAATTGATCTTTCTCTGATAAGATTCTCGTATATAAATCGCCCTTTAAATCAGTCATATTCCAACCGCCGTTACGTGATACCATATGTCCAAGCAGTGCCCAATGTATTTCTGGATATTGAATGTAAAATTGGTAGTATGCGCGTGTTCTTGTAACATTATTTTTATTTAGCTGTTCTGTTTGTATTTTTATTTTGTTGATGATGAGTTGCTCTTCTTTCGTTAATTTATACAAGGTATCAGAAGGAATAAGCTTGCTTTTTTGTTTCAATTCATTTTTTACATCGAATAGGGAGAGGGGCAGTGCTTTGGAAGGTCCGTTATATGTATGATTTGAATTGCTTTGGTCCATTCCGTTACCTCCCTTTTTCATAAATTTAAACATGATTATTGGCTATGAATCATTCTATTTATCCCGCTATTTG
>NZ_QPEL01000033.1:0-17218 GCF_008368965.1 Bacillus sp. AY2-1
CGCTGGTTGTGATCCATTTGTTTTTGGTTCGTTCATTGCAGACTGTTCCACTCCCGCTTTTGGTCCTGCTGGATGTGGTCCTATCGGTCCATCATATTGATTTTCCATTGGAGTAATCTTACTCTCCGCTTTTTCTCCGTTCATTGTGGACTGCCCCACTCCTACTTTTGGTCCTGCTGGATGTGGTCCTATCGGTCCGTCATATTGGTTTTTCATTGGTGTAATCTTATCAGTTGATTTTTCACCTTTCTTTGCAGATTTCTTAGCCCCTGCCTTTGATCCTGCTGATTTTGAACTTATATTTGATTTAACCGGTATTGGTAATGGAATATTAGACTTCCCTCCATCAAATAACGATTCCTCATTTGTTGAAAATCCACCAGGATTAACGTTGGAACCATTCTTCCCTTTTACATCTTTATTATTTCCACTGCCGATTGAAGATGTGCCTGGTATTGCTTCTGCACCACCTCGACCTTTTGGGGCTTTCTTATCTTTCTCTTCTGAACCGTCAGGACTATCAATTGCACCCCCATCGTCAGAAGGTGGAGGACCGTCATCTCCATCCTCACCAGTATCATCATTACCATTTTTCATATCAAAGTTGTTTAAATCATTATCTCCAACACCTGGCATCCGTGGACCTGCTGGCTCTTCTTTCCCTCTAAGCTTATTAATCATACCTGCTGTTCCTGTTGCACCTTTTTTCATCATTTTCCCTGTCGCTTTTGCAACATCAAATTCAGCCTTTGCAGCCATCATGCCGCCCATCATGGTCTTCCAGCCACTTTGTAAGCCTGCATCAATGCCAAGTATACGTTCAACAATATTTGGCCCATCTATTACAGCCCAAGATCCAGCAAGAAGGAGTAGTGCATTTCCCCAACCCATAAAGCCAAAATCTTTTGTAGCTAGCCACCCTATATAAAGGGAATATATTTTTAAAAGTAACGCCATACAAAAAATGACTGCATAGCAGCTAAAAATTTCATTTATTATCTTTTTTAATCTTTGACCACTGCTAATATCAGTTGCGGCTACTAGTGCTCCAAATATATTATGAAAAGCCAATTCATAGATAATTCTTCCTACTTTTACTATGCTAATTAATAAAGCAAAAGCAGTAACAATGAGGGAGATTAATACTGATCCCCAATTTATATCCCATCTATAATAAGCCTCTTTAAATACATCAAACCAACCGTTATCTAAATCTTCTGTTTTAAGTTTATTATCATATGAAAGAACTAATCTACTGTTTAATGCCTTTTTTCCTTCATCCCTAGCATCGTCCATATTTACTGTTTCATTAAAATCAATATATTTAATATTTTCTTCCGATACACCATTAATTCTTTTTTCATTTGGCTTCGGTAATTGAAAATTTTCTTTAGCATAAAAGTTAAGGTCCGCTAAATTACTTTTTACAATACTCACACCTAATGAACCAGGAGCTGCATGTAAGTCTTTTACACCAGCACTCGCTATTTTATTCAGATTGTCCATTAAAATCGGTCCACCCACAAGAAACAATATTGAAAGTAATCCGTTTAATATAACATTTGTTCTTTTTTCTATTTTATTGAACATCAATTGGTAACCAACTGCTATTATGGTAACGGTCAAAAGTGCCCATATTACCATACTCATTCCGTTCCTTAGATCATTAATTCCCGAATACTGAAAGAAATCATTACCTGTAATAACTTGCATTACTACCTTTTCTACAACCTCATTTATATAAAGAAGTATAAATAGAAGTTTCTGACCTAACCAACGAAATATATTACTCGCAATCCCGTTTATATCTAATATATCTTGATATTGAGTTAGTATTTCTTCCTTACTCAATGCATTCACCTCTTTCTATAATCGAATTGAAATATCATTTTTATTCTTTTGTGCGAATTTACAAGTGAAAAGTATAACTATATAAAAAAGAAGGAGCAGTATAGTAGCTGGTCCTTTCACTGATAAAAACTGTTCGTATATATTAGCTGTCATGAAATCTAGCATAACTGGCATTGCGCCAACCATACCAATAATCATATAAATTGTTTTTGCTTTACCTTTCTTCTTACGGTGTAGATCATCACGCTTTGAGATTTCAAAGTTCATACTTTTAATAACTCGGCCAAACATTTCCCTTGCTGAACCACCTTTTTCATCTTTAATCTTTAAAATTTTATGAAATTGGTTCAAAGCTGGGAAATTATATTTTTCAAAGTGTTTTGTATCTAATTTTGCCTCTTCTTCCAATTTAGCTAGTGTTTTATCAATTTCTTTTTGAATAGAAATATCTAATGTTTTCTTTGTTTCTATTAAGCTATAATATGGATTTTTCCCCGACTGCATAAAGAAAGACATATTCGTTGCATACTTTAATAGCTCATTTAATTGAAATTGATAAACTTTGACTTTCTTATTTGCAACAGTAAAGGAGAAGAACCACATTACTGAACCAAAAGCACCTGCAATTATACTTATTGGAACATCTTTCAAAATAATGTATACATACCCCATATGCATCATAAATAAAAATGCTAACCATCCTACTATTGCCCATCCACTAAATAGCAACCTTGCTTCTTGCCACAAAGATATTTTCTTCTTTTTTGATTTTGCCACTTTTATAAACCTCCTTTAATAAAAAAAGAACCTATTCTTTAGAATAAGTTCTTAACATAATTATTTTTCTAGCCCCATCTTAATTGAGTAGCTGAAATCACCATTTTCATAAAGCCTTGTTTTCCCACTAAAAATAGAACTTGAACCTTCAACTATTTTTCCCTTCTTAAAAGCTAAATAAGTACTTTTTGGCTCTGTTATACCTATACTCTCTAATTCATTTCTTGTCTTACTTGCCACATAGGAACTCCAATTTAAATCTTTTGGTGCATCTTCCCAAGAAAAGAGATACACTTTTTTATCTAATTGCTTTGCATCATAATCTAAAACTTGTTTTGCATTTGTTTTTTGAAGGTCATCATTATGAGCCATCATTACAAATACAGGCTCTTCTTTTTTAACTAATTTCATTAATTCATCATAAGAGACTTCCACTACACCAGCACTAACAGATTTCTCATTCTTATTAGATTCACTACTTGTTCCATCGGTATTTTTAGAACAACCACTTACAACCATTATAGATAGAATTACGAGTGCAATAATCCAATTTAATTTCATGATTTTCAATTCAATCACTCCAACTGTATATTTATAAATCCATATAAGTATAGTTTACTAAATTTACAGCTTCATGTACTAGACTTATTCTCATTTAATAGCATCAAAGAATTGATTTACAGCCTCTTTAGACTGGTATCCTACTAATCTATTCACCTCTTTACCATCCTTAAAATGAATCAATGTAGGCGTTCCTTTTAGGTCATAATCATGCCATCCTTCTTGAAACTCATAAGCATTATATAAACTAAACTTCGTATTATCATATTTTTTTACTGCATCCTTTAAGTTAGGCTCTAGCGCCTCACAATATGAACAGACTGGACTAAAAAAATAAACCACTTCATTTTGCCCATTTTTTTTATTTTCCTTCAATTGCGCTGGTAAGATTATATTTTGGTAAAACGGATCTTTCTCTGCTTGCTCTAAAGTTTGTATTGAAACTTGTTTGTTTCCGTATGGACTTACTTGTTGTTTTTGTGCATTTTTATATGTATCAAAAGCCATAAAAGCACCAAAAACTACAATAATAGCTGATAACATGAAGGCTAATCTTTTCATCATTTATCCCACCTAAATTATTTGATATTAACATGTTATCAGCTTTTTTCATCCCAATCCTATCAACAAACTCTCAGGATAATGTCATAAAACTCTCAGGAAACTCCTATTTTTCAACTTTCTCCTTAAATACATCTGGAAGTAAATGATAGAGTTTAGCATCCCTCAATAGCTTTATTGTCCGTTCTGAAATGGGTTGAATCTTTTCAATGGTTTCATACTTTTCTAATTTTGGATTCCATTCATTTTCTTTCCGGTATATATGTCGGTATACTAGGCCTTTATCATTATATTCTAGGAACTCCACAAATTCCTTTATCTCACGTACAACGCTACCATTGACATTTTCTTTGCTCATTTGAATTCCATATGGTAATAATTCCACAATATCTCTTGCAATTGTAAGATCATCCGATTTAGCATACGATGGGGCTTGTTTCATCATTGGAATATATCGACTTGGAATAGCTGCTGCACTCTTGGCATGGAGCGTTGTAATGATAGAATGACTTGTTTTTACACTATCTAAAACGCCAGCTGCCTCAACGCCACGAGTTTCTGAAATTAAAATCCAATCTGGATTATTACGTAGCCCGGCTTTATTTAAATCCCATATATCTATCTTTTTCTCCCTATCATCACCTGTTAGGGTTATTAAACTACTAATGTCTTTATGTGGGTATAATTCTTTCAAGTGACTATCTGGTGTATCCTCAATTAAAAAGATTGCATCATCATCATTCATAAACCCTACCAATAGCTTTTGTAACTCTGTTTTTCCCGTACCCGTTGCCCCACTAATTGTGACATTACCCCTTGCCTTCATTAATAATTCTAAGAGTACCGCTACATCTTTATTAACTAGTCCTGATAAATCAGGAATTGCTAAATGTGGTTTACTGACACGTATAGCGAAGGTACCACCGTTCGCACAAACTGGATGTATTGCATTCACTCGCAAATTCCCAAAGGCAGTATCTAATATTGGATTACTTTCTGTAAATTCATCACCTTGAATATCAGCAATTTGTTTTATCAAACTTTTCACTTCTTCTGGCGTTGGTTGCTCTTTAGGTCTATATCTTCCAGTCATTCGATTCTCTATTACTAAGAAAGAACCATTCCATTTCATATCCGTAATATCTTTATCCTTCAGATATGCTTTTAAAAAACTTTCTGCTAAAATTTTTTCTACCCTTTGTTGTTTTTGCATTTTGGTATTCATAATTTTCATTTCCTTTCAATTAAAATGTAATGGCATTTGAAATTTGATTCATATAATAGATAAAAATTATCCCTGCAAATCCAGCAACAAAACCTACAGCTAAAAATAGGGCTGGCACAGAAAAGATATCCATTGCTTCTACCTTTTTATCAACTAGCTCATTAATTTTATTTTCTTGAATACGGTCAATAAACATTTCTAACTCTTGTAAAGCTTCCTTCTTTACCCCATACTCACTAAATTCGTAAATAATACTCATAACCATATTTGCTTCACTTGTTCCAACAAAGTCAGCAAATTCGATATAATGCTCCCGATCATTACTCTTTTCTATTTTTTCAACTAATACATTTAATTGCGCTTGCATGGGTCCTTTTAAATAGGGAGCTGTTTCTTTTAATGTTGTATAAACATTCCCGGAAGTACCTAATGAACCTAAAAAATATCTTAAAAATTCTGGAAACAAAAAGGTTTTCTCTATATTGGCATTTGTATTACGCAGCACTAAACTAAAATAGTTATATTTATTGGCAGCTATTACGACTATTGGTAATCCTAAGAAAAATACATATTTTTGTGTGAGCATTACTACTAATGTATAAACCATAAAAACTACTACAGTTAACATCCATTTTGTAATCCGATATGCTTTTTTATTTAAATTAAAGTATTCTAAATACATTTCTAAATGCTTTTCACGCAAAATCTCTCCAAACATCTTCTTTCACTCCTTTTTAATCCATAAATAATAAAAGGAAGGGAATTTTCCCTTCCTATCTCTCCATTTCCAAACTATTTTTTTCGGTTTCTAATTTCTTTTTAATATTCATATCTATATCCCCTGTTTATATTAATCATCATTTGAAACGTTATCCCAACCATCGCTCGCAACAGTAGCCCACTGATCCCTTACATCAATTTCGTCATACTCTGCATTTTCTTCACGTTCCTCATATTCTGCAGATGACTCTACTTGAATAAATGCTCCCTCCGCCGTCGGTTTATAACAATCAGATTTTTTTGCTCTTTCTCGCCATAATTCAATTACCGATTTAGGTAAATACTCATTTAATTGACCTACTAGTTCTACTTTTGTTTTTAAAGATAAATAGGAAGCATATACAATGAACGATAAACATTGTTGGAATGTGAATTCATCAAAATGAGTTTCTACAATACTTAAAGCAATATCTGCTCGATCATGAATAAAGTCCCCTAACTCCGTCCTAATCGTGTCTTTTATCTCTAAAATGGCATCTTTCGGCATTAAATCCTTCATTAATACATAACTATCAGTCTCTGATTTTGCAGTATATACGATATTTTCTAAGATAATATTTTCATGTTCTGAAATAATTGGTAAATTCAATACTGACTTTGAATTATCAAAATCTTGACTTAAATACTCGTAACGAGCTTTAGCTGCAGTTTCATTACGATTATAAATTGGCTTTGGTACAATTTTTCCAAACTTATTATCTTGCCTTTTATTTACACGTACGACTACACTTTCACCCTCCTGTAATCGCATTAATTCATCAGGCATTAATAAATAACGTTCTTTTGTACTTTCACTTGTACTCTTATCCGTAGATAAGAATTTACCACTTCGAGTATAGTCTTGAATCGTCTGTTTCCCTATTAAGGCAGCATAGTGCTCCGCTGTAGATTTATCCATTGTTAAGATATAAATTTGGTTCGAACAGTTACCAATAATAGTGTCAGCTTCATCCCCATATAAACTCTTAACTTGTGAATATGCTTGTAAAACTAAATGGAAGCGGAAACCTTTACCAGCACCAACAGTAATCATACCGTCCATACCATCAATGGCTGGCATATTTCCGAATTCATCGAGTAATACCTGTACTTTTCTTTTCATTTTTCCACTTGCACTCATTGTCGCTTTTTCAGCATTGACACGATATGCCTGACTCACAAAAATCGAAGCTAATACATGATTGGACTTGTCATAATCAGGTGTCACCATAAAAATTGCTACTGGCTTATCTCCAAATCCAATCTCTGTTAAATCTAAAGAATTATAAGATGTCAATTTAGCATTTGGTGTTAATGTAAAAATTTGCAGTTTATCCATTGCATTACTGAAAATACCAGAACGCGTATTACCAGCGGCAAAGTTACTCGTTGCATACATCATACGTGCTGGATCATTTTCATCTCGTGCTCGGAAAAACATATCTAGTGCATTTTCCCCTGTTTCCTCATTGTTATCACTTCCTTTTGTGGCAAGGAAGTTGGCTACAGAATACATATTTACTCTTTCTTCTTTTCCAACTTTTAAAGAATCTTTAGTAATAGCTAAAATAATTGCTGTTACTAAAGATTTTGCAGAGTTATTCCAGAAGGGATCTTTAGCATTTGGATCATGATATAAAGAGAAAGCTACGCTATTAGCATACTGTTGAGCCAAAGCAGTGTCGCCTTTTTTATACGCTTCAATGACTAACTGCAGGGGATTAAATCCCATTGATTTTTTCTGTTGCATTAAGTTAAAGATATAAACTTCATAACCCCGTTTTTTCAATGTTTCATAGCTAGCCGCAGCAATTTCTCCTTTTGGATCATTAACAATCATGGAGTCTTTTTCTTCAGCACGAGAAATTATATCAACGGATGGAAAAACGTATCGTTCCCCTTTACCTGATCGGGATATACCGATAACTGCTGTATGTACTGGACCTGTATCTAGCATAAGTTGATATTTCTTGCCTTTTTGGAGGGCAGAAACAATTACACCACTTTCCCCTTTGTACTCTTTGTCACTCCCTGGTACAATCTTATATTGTTTCAATAATTCTTTTGGATCTTCAAACTCCGCACTACCATGCTGGTTCTCATTCATTGTTGCGTAATTTGTTTTCATACTGTAGCAAAATCTTAATAATCCAAAGAGAGTAAGTGCATATGCACCTATATAGAAGGTCATGATGTCACGTTGAAAATTAAAACAATCCTCCCACGAAAGGTGGAATAAATCCATCGCTTGCATATTTTGATGAGCAAATTCTTTAAAGACCACTAATATATTTTGTAAAAATGCTAATAAGAAATTAGCAAAGAAAAAATTAAAAAATAAAACCAAAATACTAATAAGCATTAATACTTTGGTTTCGGCTAATTTATTTATTGACTGTTTCACAAGCGCTCTCCTTTCCTATCTTCTTAAAACTGAAACATAATTGGACGTTTCTAGCGTTTGCTCACGATATACATTTATATATTTGTAACGATACTGAATCTCGATAACAGTACCAACGGGCTGTTTTCCAGAAACATTAGCACCCTTCTGATTTTTAAAATTCAGTTCATACCCTTTAGAATGTAATCTATTAGCTACCCCTTGAATTTTTGGAGTTACGCCACCTTCTGAATCAACCATTTGCTGAATCTCAGTGGTTACTTTCATAAAAGCATTTTGATGAATAGATTGGATGCTTAAAAACAATTGAAAGGGTAAGAAAATAGATATGAATAAAAGCAATGAAAGAATAAAACCTTTCAGTTCCCCCATGTCACAACTCCTTTCTGCCTCACTAATTAGATACCTTATTTAAAGATAATCTCTGTTCGGCCTGTGAACGGACTTCTTTATCTTCATTTAATTGCTCAATTTTAAATTGAACACTTTCAATCTCATGCGACTTCTCCGTTGGTTTTTCAGCATGATTTAAAAATACATAACTAATTCGAATATCATTACCATGATTCTTTTGAACTTTAATCACTTCTGATACTAAATTAGCGACTAGTTCTTTTGGATCTTGTTCAATTTTTTGTGATTCTCTTAATTGACCCACTGCTATTGTTGAAAGTAATGATTTTACTTCTGTAATGGTCCTGGTATTACTGTTTTGATTTAAACCAAATATGGAGGCTGCTAAAATAATACATGCAACACTTATGATTACGAAAAAGTATTTAAATGGCACTGCCATAGTATTTCATCCCCTATCTTTCTAACGCTCCAAAGTACTCTCGTTAGAGCGTTGTTTCACTATTGGCTGTTTATCCATATTTTTTTCATATTGCTTCACAATTTTAATTAAATTCTCATTAAATTCTTCAGTTCCCGTTACTAAGGTAGTTCTATTAGAATGTCGAGGATAAAATACCATCGGATCTCTACCATCTGGTAAAGAATTGATTTCTACATCCCTAATAGTAATCTCTCCGATTTGAAACGATATTTTCTTTGTCGTATCATCTTCCTTTTTATGAGAAATTATCTTTAGTTGTGCAGGTATATTATTTTTAGTAGGAATCACTATATCCTGGTAATCTTGATCTTTAGGTGCTTTTTGAGCAATATGTTTTAGAAAATCTTCCATTCTTTTACCTACTATTACAGTTGGTACCTTAGCCTTTAGCCCAGGAATTGTCACACTTCCTGGGGGATTGTCAATTGCAATGTTATGAAGTAATAAACCTTCATAACTAATTTTAAATTGCGTACGATCAATTTTTTCTTGTTCCGAGCGATATAAACGGTTAATAACCAACCTTTGTTCTAATTTTGGGGCATCAATTAAATTCTTATCCCACATATTATGTTTAATGGCTTCATAAGCTTGTTGAAACCCCTGCTTATTTTTCTGCAAATATTCATTTGTATCTTTTATATCTTCTATTTGATATTCAAAAGTTCTATAGTTTAGGCTTTCCTCTTCCAATGCCTTCTTTAAATTCTCATTAGCCTCGATACCAGCTTTATCATTATCTGTCGCTATAATGAATACTTTGTCTTGCAAGGCTTCTTTATTACTTTTTATATCTTCTATTACCTTTCTCCACTTTCTTGATCCTGTAAGAGCATATATACCAACACCAGAATCTATTTCACGAAAGGAATATGCATCTATTGGAGATTCACCAATTACGATATGTGTTGCCTTCTCTGGAATATCTTTAAAATAATCCTTTGCATTTGATTTTGGATTTACTTGTAATTGAATTTCCTTTTTAGCTAAATTCGGATCAATTGTTGACCGTAATAAAATTCTGTCAATCATGCCGTCATCACCATAGATCGGAAGAACAATATTTCTTTTAACCATATCTGGAATGGTGGCATAATTTATCTTTTTGCCTTCATTTTGCATCGTCTTCTTCGAGTAAAAAATATTAGGAGCGATTTCGAACATTTTCTTCACAAGCTTTTCTTGCTCCAAGTCTAAGATAAAGGCTTGTGTCGTGTTTCTGCTCATTCCCCTAAAACTCTCAAGACTCTTATTTTCTGTATTATATTGAATATGCTTTAATAACTTAGTTACCAAATCTATTTCTTTTCTTTGTTCTGGTGTAATCTCAGAATCTTTAACATCTTGTTTCCCTTTCCAATCATTCACCTTTTTGTTTTCTTCATATTCAAATACAATAGATGAACCACACACGTTTTCACGGTTACATTGTAAAAATTGGGGATTATTTTTATAAATAAAGGCTTCGGGTTGTTTACATTCTGGACAAGTGCATAAAAAATAACGCCCGCGATTTTGAGCGTTAACAGCAGCTAAAGCTTCCTCGACATTTTGATATGAATAAGTCATTACTTCCGAACGTGCCACCAAGATTTACCTCCTAAAACCTAGTTTCTGTTCCAGCAGCTATCTCACAAAATTGTTTTTCCTCTTCTGATAAACCTTCACGTTTTGCTTCTTCTTGAAAGAATTCCCTTAATACCTTCTCAACAACCCACTTTTCCACACTTTCGACATTTACAAAAGTTGAACCATTAAGAAGTACTTCTGTCCATTTATTTTGTAATTTTTGATTAATATTTTCATGGACTTTTAGTGATTCTTGAAAATCAGTTTTAGCACACCATTCAAATAAATAATCTTGAAATGAATGATATACTGGGTTATTAGCTTGTATTACTTTTAATCTGGAACGATTTATAGAAAAATAATTTGCGGTTACAAAACGAACAAATTTCTCGAAATTTTCTACACTTCCAAACCATTCTTCTTTATTTTTTACAACTTCCTCATAGCTTCCATTTAGTAAATTATAATAATGTACAATATACTCGTAAGAATCAAACATAGAAGATACAATATCCTCAAGTTGTGAGAAAAAACCATTCGAAATTTTTGCATATACGCTTTGGAACAATCTTTCCGATTGTTTTAATGAAAATAAAAAATCTGCCTTTTTCTCAAATAAATCCCGCTTCAAAAAGATAAACGAACGAAATTCTTGATTAAGAAATGCCTGTTTTTCTTCCTTTGCATAATCGCCTAGAATTTTTATATATTGCTTTTTTATATCATCCGTCCATACATCGGTACGCTGAAAGGTATCTTTAATTTGTTGCTCTATTGAGTTCTTATCAGAAAAGGAAATCTTAGAATCCAACAGAAACTTCCCGTTTAAATATAATCCAAATCGTTTCGGCTGAATCTCTTGTGATCTACTCTTTACTTTATGCCGCAATTGAAAAATAATATCCTCAGCTTCTTGTAAAAAGTAGCTTTTTGATTCATCAAGTTCCCTAAAACGTTCACCTTCCGTTGAGAATTTTATAATTATCTCTCTCAAAATCACTCCCTCCTTTACTTTTCACACCCATTAATTAAATTTTTTTGATATATCCACTCTTCTAATGTAAGAAAATCATAAGTATCCTCTTGCAAGTTCTCTTCTTTATATAAATCTTCAAAATAAGAATTAAAAATACTGTCTTTCGTAATTTCTCGTTCTTGGAAAAAATTTTTTTCTACCCCAAACAATCTATCGGATTCAGTATCCACGTATGTTTTCACTATTTCTCTGAAATTCAATTCTGGTAATAATTTGAATTTAACTTTACAATGTACACTTAATAAACGTGTTTCCATTTCTTTAATGGTATTCCACTCTGGGTATCTGAATGTTATATTACCTTCTTCACCTATAAGTAATTCAAAGCTTTTTGTTCCAGCATCTTCAGCAATTAAGAAGCTTCTTCTTTTCTCTCTAACATCTCGAATAAACTCTTGTGCATCTTTATTACTACATAAATGATATGTATATGGTTTTTTTTCACCATTTGCTTTAATTTGTACAATTTCAATCAATCCTTTACCCATACTATGATTGGGATAAAAATCAATTTTTAATCCATTTTCTAAACACATAAGTTGGACACCCCCGTTTTTTTGTAAAAAAAATATAAAGAGGTCATACGACCTCTTTATCAACCGAATCCTACTACTTGTCCTGATAACCAAGAAACAATAGCGATTCCAAGATATACAATACAAAATCCTTTTACTACATTGATCATCCAGCCTGTACATTGTTCTTTTCGCTGCGGATCTTTTGAAACCATATAAATAATACCAATAATAACTAAAATTAAACCTGCTAACGCTGGCGCAACTGGTTTAATTGTGTTTGTAAAATTACCAATCGTTGAAATAAATTCATTCATAGAATTTTCCTACCTTTTTTAAGATTTTACTAGTGAACCAATTGAGTCCACATTTGCAAGCATTGTTTCTTGAACTAGCTTCTCATGTGCTTCATGGAGCCAATCATAGTAATTAATACCCTTTGCTGCCAAAATATTTTTCGTAGCAATTTCCATTTTTTTAAATGTTGGTGGCTTTTGTACTTTCGGCTTTTTTACCTGTGTTTCTTCTTGAATTGGAGTGTTGTGGTTTTGATATTCCGTCACTCATATCACCTCCTTTCAATGAATTCATAAAAAAAGACCGTTTTCCTAAGGAAAATGGCCTTTTACACATAAATTTAGTTATATACCTAAATTAATTACTTTCTTCAATTGATCATACAAACTTAAAGTATCAGTCTTTCTAAACTCAAACAATTTTTCTGCTGAGTGAGCCTTTGTAATCGCATTAATCTTAGGTTGCTGATCATTCTTTACATTCACTTGATGGGGATATGATGCAATTTCTACCGTTGGATCATGTTGCTCTACTACATAAGCATCGTCAACGACACTCCCCACTAAATAGCGTTCGAAATTAAATTTTTGTCCAAATATTAAAGTGGCATCATTTAAGCCCATATTTGCTAACAAAACCTTATTCTCATACGGTTGTTTGGCTTTTAAAGCTGAATCAGATGAAATAGGAAGGTAGTAACGATTTAGGTTTGTTCTTGATCCATACAAACCTTCCTTGCTATTAGAATCTGCATGTAAGAGTGTATCATTGAATTTCTGTCCTGTTTGCTGTTCATAATTCTTTTTAGCTTCTTGATTTACAATGTTCTTAATTTCGTCAGCTGATGGTAACTTTCCTTTACCCTGTTCCATATCTCGCAAATACTTTGTATAAGGAAACGGCTGAATAAATCCTGTTTGTTTTCCGACAAAGAAATAATCAGAAGTCCAATTTAAAGTATAGCTACGTTTTGTATCATTCACTAAGCCTTTATCCTTCATATTCTCTAGTTGAAGAGGTAATGCATACTTCGTATACGCATATGGACTTTGATTTTGATATGTACTTCTTAAACTCTTATCAACATCAACAGCGTAATAATAGCTATTCGCTCCATTTTTACGTTGATACATGAAAGACTTAGATTTTTGGGAATCAGTGGGTAATTCTACTTCATATTCCATCGTTCCTGGTGAAATATCAATCCATGATTGCGTAGGTAAATTATTATCATCTTTAACCTTTGAAGTTGCAGCTTGTTTAAATCTTTCGTAGTAATTTTTATTAAAGACTACTTTCGTTTTATCCTTGCTCATATCAATTGCTTTCTTTTTACCTACAATTAGATTGCCACCCTTTTCACCAGATGCTCCGTTGCCAGTGATATTTTGTAAATCTTTAGCGCCAGTCACATTGAACATTTTTTCAAAACTTGGGTCTACTAAAAGTCGGAGGCTTTCACCATAATGTTTAACTAAATCAAATACTTTTTTATATGGTTCGGACCAAACGGCTGTTGTATCCTTATAGACCCAATCAAAGCAATCACTACCTTGTTGATCTTTACACATATAATTTTCACTGTAATGATTCGTATATTCATAAGAAGAATCATATTGTATATTTTTATTTTGTAGGTTTTTCAAATCTAATAAAAGTGCCATCGGTTTATCACTTTGCTCCGAAAAAACACCATTCGTACTTATACGATTTAAGACATTTCTAACCGAATAATGTTTACCTGTAATTTCAAAATTACTACTTGCATATATTTGACTCGGTTTAGCTGAATCTACACGTCTAAGCTCCCATAAATAGTCACCTTTTGCCATTCCTTCTGTAGATCCTTCCATTTCTATAATCCTAGTTGGATCGGTGAGAGAACTCTTATACGTAAATGTAAAACTCAAGTTGTTTTCTGGAGCTTTTCCTTTATATTGCTGGTTTAAAGGTGCAGCAATATAAGGATTATTTTGTGAATCCTTAAATACTCCTTTATTTTCTGGAGTATAACTATAATCTGAACCTATCTTCATCTTATGATGATCTTCTCTTAAAATTTTATTAGACTTAGCATCTACATGCTTTATGTCTACTTTAATAGAGCAAGTTTGGTCCAAGTTTACAATTGAACCATCTGGACAAGTTTTTTGACCAATTTTATAGGATAATTTAGCTGGTTGGCCGCCAAATACCCAATACGCACTACCAGCCCATCTTGTTTGTCCAGCTTCTTCTGGAGAGCTTACTCCATACCATACAACGGTATTCGCTTCATTTTGCGCAACCCTTTGATACGTTTCATTTATAGTAAAGTATCTTCCACCAGACCAACCTGTTTGACGGGGATAATGTCTTCTTGCTACTCCATCATTCGCCATAACTAAGTTCCCTGCATCTAAACCAGAATCTAACGAAATTTTACCAAGACTAAAATCTAGATCACTAAATTGAAATGGTACTTTTAAATCGTCCCAAACGACTTTATTTTCTACTTTTTTAATAATCCTTAGTTTCCATGAATCTTCTGTAGTTCCATTAGGAAATAGTTCGTTTAAAGGGATATGCGCAACAAACCCTACATTATGATAATACATGTTACATTCGTCATTACTTTTGTTATAAGTACCTTGTGGACATGCATTATAAACTTCTCCTGTACTGTTTTGTCGGTTATACTCCAAGTCTTTAGAGGCATCTAAATCCGTCATTTCAGCTTGATAAATATAACTTTTACCAGTCCTATTATTCAACGCCCATAAATACGTTTCTTGATTGGAAGCATTATGCTCATGATACCCTACTAGCGCACTCCAACCTGTAAATTCTAAATAAGGTTGTGTTCCTCGGCCATAATCTCTATTTGCGATTTGCCATCTAGGTTTTCCATCCACACCACTATAAACATCGTATACTAGCTTTCTACCACTTTCCCAAGATTGTTTTTTCCCTCCAACCTCACCAGGAGAAACGTTATGAGAAGGATAGGGCGAATATGCCGCCCCATATGTAGGGTTGCTAAAAAAACTTAAAGCAAAAAGAAACGAAAAACCAATTACCATTAGCCAATGTTTTACTTTCATGTTTCGTTTCACATCCTATATTAAAACAACTAATTACTTACCAGCCGTTGGAATAGCTTTGAATACATTGCTTACCATATTACTCATTCCTGTACCAATTTGATTTAATAATGGTTGGATCACACCTGTTGCAAATCCTACGCATAATCCAAAAATCACGAGACATACTACAATAATTAAAATAGCTCCTTTTTGTTCACCCACTTCTTTTCACCTCCTTTAAATTCTTTTTTGCTATTTCCTACTTACCAGCCGTTGGAATAGCTTTAAATACATTGTTTACCATGTTGCTCATTCCTGTACCAATTTGACTTAATAATGGTTGAATCACACCTGTTGCAAATCCTACGCATAATCCAAAAATCACAAGACATACTACAATAATTAAAATAGCTCCTTTTTGTTCACCCACTCTTTTCACCCCCTCTTAAAAATTCAATAAAAAAAAACATCCGTAATGGATGCAAAAAACTCACACTGGATGTATTACTTTACTAGTCCTACATCTCTTTCAATTAACGATTAAATATCTTGCATACATGTTTATTATCCATCGCTAAATAAAAAATCATTAATTCAAAAAAGCATAAAACTAATGGTTTATTCAATTACTAAGATAGAGAGGATGAAAACCGAACCTAGTAAAACCATTAAAAGTAATAGTCCAAATCCCCCATATAAGTAGTCGCAAACTAGTGCGATCCAGAACCCAAGTGTCCTCTCTTATGGTTACACTTTTCGAAACATCTTTTACCTATACACGGTTCGTCATTGATAAGGGAGGTAGACGCTTCTCCACACATGTTTTGCTTCTGGTAATATCATATCGCCAATTCCAATCTCCTCCCTGCCAAGAAACTATCAAAAAACTCTCATAATACTCTCATAAAACTCCCAATTTTTTTTGTTCTTAGAGAAATAAAAAAAAGACTAGGATTATTCATCCTAGTCTTTTAAAATAATTATTTTCTAAATAGGTCCTTCAGTCTTCTTAAACCATTTTGAAGGGATCTTCTAAATGTTGGACTAACTCCAGCAGCAGCACCAACACCTACAGCTCCAGCAGCAGCAACTCCACCAGCTACCGCAATTGGCGATAAGCCACCTTGTTCCTCTTTCACCTCAGAATTTTTATCTTTTGGCTTAGAGGCTTTATCTTTATCCGTACCTTTTTTCTCTTCTTTTTTATCCTCTGGTTTTGCTTCTTCTTGTTTTACTTCTTCTTGTTTATTTTCTTCTTTTTTCTCTTCATTTTGCTTTGCTTCTTCTTGTTTAACTTGTTCATCGGAAGTATTTAATTTTTGTTTGTCGCCTTTACTATCTGCAAGATCTTTAAGGGTCGTATTCACAGATAAAGCAACATCATCTTCGTTATTCTTCATTGGAACAACTACACCATTATTCTCTACAAATTTAATTTCACCTTTAGCAATACTTTCAGTTTTTGGTTTAATGTCTTGTTTAGGTACATCTACTGGACTTGAAGTTTCCTTTTTATCCTCTACTACTACATATTTAGCTTCTGGAACTACTTCTTGTTTAGGAATAAAGAAGTTTGGTTTTGTAATAGGTTTTTCAATCGGTTTCTCTGGAATTTTATGACCATCTGGTTTCGGCTCTGGTTTGGTTTCGGCTCTGGTTTCGGCTCTGGTTTCGGCTCTGGTTTCGGCTCTGGTTTCGGCTCTGGTTTTGGCTCTGGCTTTGGCTCTGGCACCTCCTCTGGGTTCCGCTGGCGTGGGTGC
>NZ_QPEL01000033.1:17276-20170 GCF_008368965.1 Bacillus sp. AY2-1
TGCGTCGGGTTTCGGCTCTGGTTTTGGCGCTGGCTTTGGCTCTGGCTTTGGCTCTGGTTTTGGCTCTGGTTTTGGCTCTGGCTTCGGCTCTGGTTTTGGCTCTGGCTTTTCAGATTTAACCACTTTAATCTTCAACTTATAGTTCCCTTTAAACGGATCTGTAATTTCAATTTCTTGTCCATCAAATACCTCACCTGTATGTCCACCAATTAAAATTACTTTTCCACTTGAAGAAATATAGCCTTCAATATAATAATTTAAATCACCTTTGGGACGCGCAGGATTTTCAAATGTGCTATTAGGCGTGATAACAATTTCATCATATGCTGGATCATCTGGTGTATACCATGCTAACGCCTTTGTTGGACTAAAAATCATTGTTGTAGATAATGCAATACCAATTGTCATAATACCAGCAGCAGTTTTTTTAGTAGTAGTCTTTTTAAACATGTGTGTAATCTATCACTAAACACTCAAATTGTTGAGTTATCCTAATTTAGTAATAGCTTCCTCCCTATATATAGCACTAGGATAATGCTCAATATCAACTAATTATTATTTAACCATATTAAAATATAACATTTTATATGGTAGTTGACTATTCGAAATTTAACTTTTTAGTCGATATCAATCAGCTCTTCTCTTGCTAATCCAAGTGCATATGCTAAAGTCATCAATGCCCGATTTCTTATCCTATGAAATTGGGATTCTGAAATATGAAATTGATTACAAAGCTGCACTACACTTTTATCTTTCTTAATATAATAATGAATAACCAATTGCCTTTGGGTTAACTCCAAACGACTAACCTTACGTAATAGAGAAGTAGTAAACTCACATGCCTCAATATTTTTAAGAGCCGTACTTTCTGTAGAAGAATGAAACGTGTTGTTTACTGTAGTTGATTCGTTCAAAGTGTACGATGCTGTAATCTTTGGTTGTTGTTTCTCTTCC
This sequence comes from Bacillus sp. AY2-1, assembly GCF_008368965.1. Taxonomy (NCBI): domain Bacteria; kingdom Bacillati; phylum Bacillota; class Bacilli; order Caryophanales; family Bacillaceae; genus Bacillus; species Bacillus sp. AY2-1. The sequence continues at coordinate 18,231 of NZ_QPEL01000033.1, forward strand.
AATGACCAAACATACAAATGATACTTTTTGAATTCTTTAAGAACAAGTTTAATAATTTTCTTTTCCTGTTTTTTAGTCGGTTCAACCAGCAATACCAACCAAATCACCTCCTACAATTTCACTTAAAGTAAAATTCTTAAGTTTAAAATGTTTTGAAATTTATATATGAAAATTGTTAATTCAATATTGGGAATTTTAGAAATAAGCAAATCCTATAGTACTTTTTTATCTTTTAGTGCAATTTTGTTTATAATATAAGAAGAATTACTTAAACAAAATATAAATGGTTTTATATTTTGGGATCATTTTCGTCTGTTAAAGCAGTAAAATACTTTGGAAGAAATAATTTTTCAATCGGAACTCCATAAAATTCTGAAATTCGTTCAGCTCTAGAGAGTGTTGTACTTTTACTCCCAATCTCAATCTCTCTTAGAACGCCTAATGATAAATTTAATTCCTTTGATACTTCTGCTAGAGAAAGATTTTTGGATTTGCGAATATTTCGCATGGTAATTCGAGTAGAAATATTATCCATATTCTCACCCCCTGAAAATATTGTATAGTTCTAAAAGATTAAAGTCAACTCTGAAAGATTAAAAATTATACTTTAAGTGAAAAAGAAAGGTGTTTGATTATATGAACCAAGAAGTTTTAGGAAAAAACATAAGAAAATTAAGAGCAATTAAGGGCGTTAATCAAACTGAGTTTGCTAAAGCAATGTCGGTTTCTGTTAGTGCTGTCTCCAGCTGGGAAAAGGGAGAAAAGAAGCCAAGACTAAATAAAATCTCTCAAATTGCTTCTTACTTCAATGTAACAGAGGCATATTTACTTACACATAATATTCGTGACGAGGATTTACGGAATGAAACTGGGGAAGAACCTATTGAACGTTTAGCTCGTCTTCTATATGATCGATTTATGAGCGTCCCAGATAAATATAAACCCGAGGTAGAACGTGAGTTAATTCGTTATGCTGATCTTTTAAAATTAGAAGCTAATTTAAAAAATGAAAATAATACAGACGATTAAGGGTCAGATATGAAAGGTAATTACGAGTCACTTAAGTTATCTAGATTTTCATATTTTTCTATGACATCTAGTAATTCTATAAATGTTTCTAATGTATCGGAGTTGGTATATTCCTTGCATTCTTTTACTATATTTACAAAAAAAGTTTGTTCCATAAGAGTTCCTACTTTCTAAATACCTTTTAAATGTATATTAAGATTTTTTAATATTGTTTTTAAAAAAATTTTAATCATATTAACCACATATAACAACATGAATATAACATATTCTACCACGGGATAGAACGTCTGTTCTACTTTTAAGTTCAAACAGGTTTCAAACCGTTACCATTTGCGCACCAAAGGTTTAGTTTGAGAACGTTCTATCCAAATATATTCCATCCTTATTATTACTTCAAGTATAATGTTCGAAGATTCGAAAGGATGGTGTATATGGCGACGGTAGGAGAGCATTTAATGTATTTTCGCAAAAAACGGGGATTAACACAATATGAAATCGCAAGTTACCTTAATGTCGCTCGTCCAACATACACAAATTGGGAAGCAAATAGGACTGAACCCGATCTCTCAACTTTAATAAAGATTTCAGATTATCTTGGTATATCACTTGATACATTAGTTGGGAGAAAATGTGATACAGATGTACAACTTGAAGAAATAAAAGACAAAATTAGTACTTTACCATTAGAAAAACAAAAAATTATTCTTGACTCACTGCTTGATTATACAGACTTAGTAAAAAAACATTTCATAGAATAACATGAATTCTTTTTCAATGACAACTTTTATATTCCAGTTTCGTTTTATTTTATATAGCAATGTTTTTTTATTTCGAATTTAATATTTTCCTTATATGTGAAGGGAAATAGGTTAGTAATTATACATAAAATTTTTAAAAATAAAAGGCTTGAG
>NZ_QPEL01000330.1:0-608 GCF_008368965.1 Bacillus sp. AY2-1
ATTATATTTTCAAGGGGGTTTATGAATAAGTGAAATTTCAATAGAAACAAAAGAGAAGTTGAAAAAGAGGTTTCCATTGATTCAAAAATTAATCGAAACCGAGGAAGTTATATGGCTTAATCCAAATAAGAAGAATTTTGAATATTTCATTCAAAATAGTACTGTAACTAAAGCTGATGTTATAGATGCAGAAGATCGATTAAAACGATTTGCTCCATAATAATGCAAAAGTTTTTCCTGAAACACAAGAGGCCAGTGACATTATTGAAATTAATTCCATGAAACAATATCTGCAAAGAGAATATAAAGAAGAAATACCAGGACAATTATTACTAAAATGTGATAGTCATCTTCCTATTTCAGTATCTATTAAAGCAAGAGGCGGAGTATATGAGGTATTAAAACACGTCGAAGATTTAGCTTTGAAACATCATTTATTAACTAAATAAGATGATTATTCCGTATTAGATAGTGACAGGTTTAGAACATTCTTTTCAAATTATTCAATTGCAGTAGGTTCGACCAGAAATTTAGGGTTAAGCATTGGAATTATGAGTGTAAAGTTAGGATTCAATGTAACTGTCCATATGTCAACTGATGCGAAAACG
>NZ_QPEL01000331.1:0-703 GCF_008368965.1 Bacillus sp. AY2-1
GATTTATATTGTTTACTTATAGGAACTAAAAAAGATGTTGTCAATTCAGCAGCAGCAAGTATTACAAGTATGTTTAAAGTTACGCAAACAAATAATGATTTACATAAAATTACAGATGTACCTGATAATATGCGTTTTGTTGATGCAAGCGAAGTAGAACAATTGTTTGAAGAGTTTAAGGAAGAAGGGTTTACTTTAAAAAGTTTCAAAGATAAAAAGCTATTACCACAGTGGAAATCATATTTAGATGGGATAGTAGATAAAATGAAGGAGACTTACATTGAAAATTGAAACAGTAATTGATCTTTTACAATCACAAAAGTTTAAACAATATCAATTAGAACCTGAGCTTATGAATCAGTTTGCGGAGCATAATATAGATATATGGGCTAGTGATACGCGTTTAATAATGTTAAAAGAATATAGAACACAAAATTCTCTGTTAGAGTGGGAAACAGAAGAGCAAGCGTGCATTGCTAGCTCATTACATTATATTCCTAAAAGATATATTAATAATTTATATTTTTTTATGATTTTAGATTTTAATACAGATGAAATTAAATTAAAGCTAAAGATAAATAATATAGAGAAAAATGAATTGATTTGTAAAAAATATATTTTAAAAGATGAAGATGATTTAGATAGAATCCCGTTTTTAATAAAGGTAGATTTAGAAAGTGATACATTTGTATTTGATGAAAAA
>NZ_QPEL01000332.1:0-752 GCF_008368965.1 Bacillus sp. AY2-1
AAACTAGCATCTCCACAATGGAGACAATGTGCTTTGGGAACTATCTACGCTGGCATTTTATAGATAATAAAACGAAGGGAAATTAATAATTAAAAAAGTAGAGTTTTTTAAATTACATTAGGAAACTATATGATAAATAAGTCTGATATTACTTATTATAAATAATTATCAGACTTATTTATTAGTAATTTAGAAAATATGCAAAATAGCATTTCCAATAGTTAAAAATATATTTTTTAAATATATTTATGTTATGTTTTAATAAAAATAAAGTCGATAGGATTATTTCAGATTCTTTCACTATATCACCAAAAGTTATTTTTAAAACCACATCTTATTTAATGCTGTTTGGAACAATATCAAAAAAGGATTGATGTTAATTATCTAAATAATTTAAGGGGGAATTAGCTGTATTTTATCAATCTATTTCTAGATGTATTTATAATTACAATAAAAATACATCTAAAAATAGATTGAAAAGGAATGAGTTTAGAAATGGTGGGAACAAAATATACAAGTTTTATGGGGAGACCACATCTTTGGGGTGTCCCTAGTAATGTAATATCTAACCCCAAAATACGAAAATCAGAAAAACAAGAACTTGATTTCAAAAATGAACCTTACACAAATGCAAAAAATGAGCTTTTAAAAGATAAGCAGTTATATGTAAGTTTAAAATCAGAGTTTAGTTCTTTTACACAAACTCTTAATAATTTAGCTACTTTTAAAGGCAATGAGAAAAAAGTAACAAC
>NZ_QPEL01000333.1:0-1677 GCF_008368965.1 Bacillus sp. AY2-1
ATGTTATATTATTGATTTTTTCACGAAATATCCTAATATCATTATTAATAAATATCTAATATGAAGATATTAGTCTATAAACTTATCATCGTTATAAACATAGGTTTTAAATTACAAAAAAGCTGCAAAGCTTCCTTGGAACAATTTGCAGCCTTCTATCTTTTTGTTTCCTTTAGCAAAATAATGGTTAGTGAATTTTCATTTTTTGGGATACTTACACCCATGTTTAAGTCTTTACATTGGAGACAGTAGATAACAAACTTATATTATTGTATATTTTTCACGGTACTGCCTAGGGGTCATGCTAGTGATTTTTTTGAAAACTCTTATAAAATAACTTTGGTCATTAAAGTTAAGCCAATAAGTAGTGAGTGTTAATAATTTCTTTGCTTCTTCCACTCGTTCCCTTTGAATATATTCGCTTAAAGTAATTCCCATTTCTTTTTTAAATAGTTTAGACAGATAAGTAGGCGTAATTTCTAAATGATTAGCAAGTTCATTCAGAGATATTCCATCGTAAACATTTTTATTAATATGTTTTATACATGTAGTAACCGCGTAAGAATACTTTTTTGCATTGTATTCTTTCACACGATCTGCAAAAGTACGTAAAGCATCCCCTGACAATCGCTTTACAGATTCTACATTATCTAATTGTTCCAGGGTTTGTATATATAAAATACTATGAGCAAAAGCAATATCTGGTGGCAGGTTTCCTTCTATTGCATATCGAGTGGCTAAGGTAATCGCAATAATTCCAAGGTTTTTTTGATTCCTGAGCGGATCCTCTATTAGCATAAGTTCAACATCTTCTTGCGAAACCGCATACATATACTGTATTAACTTTTTTTTATTCCCTTCTTTAATAGTCGAAAAGAAATCATTTACTAATGACATATTGTGCGTTTTAGGTTTGTTTTGTCGACGTTTTAAAATATATAAATCAGGTTTCACATTTTTATTAGGAATTTCCTCTAGTACTTTATTTTTTTCCAAGACAATATCTACATCTAACTTTTCATTGAAAATCATGTAATGTAATAAAATTCCCATATCAATTAATGTAGTTTTTTTAATCTCAGATAAACACTGATAATAGGCAAGTCTTTCTTGAATGTTATCATTTGATTTAAATTCTTTCTGAAATTTTATGATCATATCATCTGAATCTTTTGGATGTATAGTAGGACCGATTATAATAGTCCCTTTAATATCATCATGATTTTCTATATGAATTAGAACAAAATTTTCAAGATAGTTGTTACTTCGGAAAAGTGGCAAGTTAAAGGGATCGTTTTCTTGATAAATATCACTAAGATGTTCTTCTTTTGAAGAATAAAAAGGACTACAAACATTATCAGATGTAGAATGATATAAAATTTTTCTGTCTGCAGATAAAATATGTACAGGGGCATTAAATGCTTTATGTGCAAGATCACACAAGTGTTGTATATCGATAGATGTATTCATTACATTCTCCTTTATAGATTCATAAAATATATTCTGTTAGATATAATTCACGACAAATAATACTATAAAATATCAAATTAGTACAATTCACAACAAAATATTACTATATCTTTTTTATACAAATCATATATTATTTAATTGTAGTTAGCATCTAATTATCAGAGTAGATAAGTAAACGCAATACGCTAAGTTCTTTTCTTAATTCTA
>NZ_QPEL01000334.1:0-531 GCF_008368965.1 Bacillus sp. AY2-1
AATAAGGAATCTTACTAAAATTCCAACGGTAGCATTTGACTTTAATAAAGTGATGCTAAGAGACGTTAATAAATCTAAAACAGGCTGTAAAATAATAAAAAAGAGCAAAAAATGCTCAAATCTAACCCTAGCTTGATTTGCTAACATTCCAAGACCTCCATACAAAATCTTAACATTATCTTTTAATCATAATTTATTATCGTTAAAACACACCTAGCAATTATAACATAACTCATATTTAAATTGAGAACTATTTTTATACCGAAACTAGCCAATCCATCGTAAGTAGTAACTAGAAAATATTATCCTTTAGCTATCCTTCCCTATCTCTATAAAAACTATCTAACACTCTTTCACTTATTATCAGCATTATAGCAAACATTTATTAATCCTTTTATTAATATATAAAATTTAACGGTTAAAAAATGACATTCACTCGGCTACCCTACAACTAAAAATTAACCTTGCTTCGTTTTCCCCTAAACATTTTCAAACGCTTTCTTTATGTATTTTATCCGTTTTTCTACATGT
>NZ_QPEL01000335.1:0-803 GCF_008368965.1 Bacillus sp. AY2-1
AGTAAGAAAACTCTTTATATTTAAAAATGAAAATACATGATACATAGTCTACTCATATGAAATGAATTACATGTAGAAAACACACTGTTTTCACAATGACTGTGTATAGTTAATTTGCATAATGATAAAAGTGAGGTATTTGAATTGAAAAAGAAAAAGATATTTATTGGAACGATTATTTCATGCGTGATGCTAGCATTATCTGCATGTGGTTCCTCAGACAACGTAGTAACATCAAAAGTAGGAAATGTTACAGAGAAAGAATTAAGTAAAGAATTACGACAACAATATGGAGAAAGTACTTTATATCAAATGATGTTAAGTAAGGCATTGCTAGATAAATATAAAGTTTCAGATGAGGAAGCAAAAAAGAAAGTAGAAGAAGCAAAAGATAAAATGGGTGAGAACTTTAAATCGACTTTAGAACAACTTGGATTGAAAAATGAAGATGAATTAAAAGAAAAAATGAAGCCAGAAATTGCATTTGAGAAAGCAATCAAAGCAACAGTCACAGAAAAAGATGTGAAAGATAACTATAAACCAGAAATGAAAGTAAGTCACATTTTAGTGAAAGATGAAAAAACGGCTAAAGAAATAAAGGAGAAAGTAAATAATGGTGAAGATTTTGCTGCCTTAGCAAAACAGTATTCAGAAGATACTGGTTCAAAGGAACAGGGCGGGGAAATATCTGGTTTTGCTCCTGGGCAAACAGTGAAAGAATTTGAGGAAGCTGCGTATAAATTAGATGCAGGCCAAGTAAGTGATCCAGTTAAAACAACTTACGGTTACCATATTATTAAAGT
>NZ_QPEL01000336.1:0-765 GCF_008368965.1 Bacillus sp. AY2-1
GGGGAATGTTTATAAAAGATAGTAACATAGTTGTTTAATCTTATTCAACTAAAGCACCTGTTTGTTAAACAAGGGGCGCTTTAATTATAGAGCCGTTAACTTTTGAAACAAAGGTATGTAACCTCCACTAGGTCCATAAGCAACCCCAATCTTTTCCCATCCATATTTTTCATAATATTCTTTAAGATCTGAAGTAAGATAAAGAAATTTGTATCCTCTTTTTGCCGCTTCTAGAAGTCCATGATTCAACATTTTTTCTCCTAGAGAGTTGCCCCTAAATTTTTCATCTACAAACAAACATGCTAGCCAGGGGCTCAAATCCTGACGACTATTTAGATCATTACGAATTAATGCATAAATTCCGATAATCTTATCATCTACTTTTGCAACGTAAAAACTTGGTATGTCATTTGGATTATTTAAAGCATTAATCATACAATCTTCGTAAAAAGCACGCCCACCTTCTTCACCCCATTCTTTCCAAAAAACATCTATAGCCTTATTAAATAAGTCATCCTTCTTTAGTAATTGAATTATTTCCATAAAGCTATCATCCCCAGAGTATTATTTAATAATTGTAGAACAAACCAAAATTAGTATTTTTCAATTATCTATATTTTATCTATGTAATCAGCTATAATTTCCTTACCCTAGAATATAGGGTTTTAAATATTTATTCTCTCAATTTATAAAAATTCCTTCTTAACCATACCTGCCTCGTTAGTGACATAGGTAATGTTTTTCATTTTTAAACAACTTTATTAT
>NZ_QPEL01000337.1:0-1217 GCF_008368965.1 Bacillus sp. AY2-1
ATTGTATACTTGTGTCACACAAAAAAGGCTTTCCAGTTATGTAACTTGGAAAGCTCTTTATAAGCAGTATTTCTATATAAGTATTTTATGTTATAATATCTCTTTTTATAAATGTAGTAAATGATATTAGTAAGAAAGCAAATAGATATAGAAGTACTATGATTACAGAAAATGATAAACTCATCCCTTTTATCAGTATGTCACCGGTGTAGTACATATTGAGGTCTGTATTAGAAAATATAATATATTTTGTCCAATCATATTTTTGTGCAAGTATACGCATTGTAGTTCCAGCCATAAAATAGATACAAAGTGACATCACTAAAGATAGTGTATTTTTTTGAAAAAGGGTTGATATCATAAATGCTATAGATGATATAGCAATAATATCTATAGAAGCGAACAAAAAATATCTAGATATATATAGTACCACTCCTTCTTCAAATACCTGTCCATTATGGTAAACGAGATAAGTATTTAGTTCTGAATTCCCAAATAATAAATATCCTACACCAATAGAAAGCAACACTAACATTATAATTAGAATAAAGCACAAGGATACTATCACCATATACCTAGATAACAAAAATGAAAATCTAGAAATAGGTCTTACCATGATTAAGTTAATAGTCCCTCGATTAAATTCCGAAGAAATACTAGTTGCTGCTAAAGCTATAATAAATAAGCTTATAAAAGATAAAAAAGGTTTATTAGAAAGGATAAATGTCCATAAACTATTAGTGTTTTCTGGTGGTATATTATGTTGTATTCTATATTCGTTAAGGGCTATCGTCTTTTTATTATATTCGTATGCAAGAAAATTTTCAGGCATTTCTTGAGACTCTTTTATTAATTTACTGTTTTGCATTTGAAGTTCTTGTTTCCAATTGGCCCCATACGATTTTCCGTGCTCTGAATGCATTTTTATAAATATACCATGACCCACTATAAATATTATTAAAAAACCTAACATAAGATATATACCATAATGAGAAAATATCTTCTTATATTCATTTTGAATAAGTCTAAGCATATTAATTTTCCTTTCCCTGAACAACTTCTAAAAAGTAATCTTCTAATGATTTTTCGTGCTCTTTAAAATCGTGAACTATATGATTATTTTTTTCTAAAGTTATAAGTATTGAAAGAAATTTGCTTTTATTGGTATTCAATCTAACAAATTGAACAGAATGATCAATTGTAATATCGGGATGTAC
>NZ_QPEL01000338.1:0-1334 GCF_008368965.1 Bacillus sp. AY2-1
GTATTATATGTATAACTGTAATCAATGTGGAACAGAAATGATTATGCAATTACAAGACAGATATAGAGAATTTTGCCCAAGATGTGAAGGTCTTAAACCAAGTAGCTTAGTATACTATAATTTATATGAATTGCTAGATTATATGGAAGCAAATAATTATATGAATAAAGAAAATATGCTACATAACTTTTTAAAATGGGAGTTTGAGTTAACGAATGGAAATCTGTTTAAGTTATATTTAAACTTAGATAGATATGATCAACCTGATGATGAGGACCTTATGAAACAATTAGAGGTTTATATGAAGGGGATTCGATTAAAATTAAATGTTAAATATGAGGATGACTATATCTGGATTCAGGTTAATTAGAAGAGATTCTATATGTGTTCAGTTTTATATAAAAAAATAGTAAGGGATAGAGAGGAGATTAATAGGAATGCAACATTTACAAGAGGCAGTAATAAAATTTCGAGATGAGAGAAATTGGGGTCAGTTTCATAATGCTAAAGATTTAGCCATTTCATTAAACTTAGAAGCATCAGAATTGCTTGAGGTTTTTCAATGGAAGTCAAGTGAAGAAGCAACAGAAACGAAAATGCAAGAAATGAAGGAAGAAATAGCTGATGTAATGATTTATTTACTTATGTTAAGTGATAAATTAAATATTGATTTAGAAGAGGCAGTTCATGCTAAATTACGCAAGAATGCAGAGAAATATCCAGTAGAAAAGGCGTTTGGAAAAAATAAAAAATATAACGAACTGTAAAACTATAACCGTTTTACAGTTTTTTTAATCATTATTATTAAGAGAGATTGTAATTGAGCGGTATACAAAATTCAACAAGCTCAAATATTTTTAACTTAAAAAGTGATATAGTTCAAATGTTGGTAAGTCCGAACTTATATAGGCGTTTCACTGTGCATTTAAATAATAAAAATAAAAAAATTATGAGTAAACAGTTTAGCTTACGCTAACTAATATTCATTTTCTACCTATGTGCCGGTGCCGTCAAACCTTCAAGTTAAATAAGGAGGAAGTCTTCTCTCGGAAAAATATATAACAAAAATTAGTATAGAATTAAAAGTAAATGTATTAAGAGGATAAGAATGTAATTCTTTACTTTACAAAAAAACTGCCTTCAAATTCTTAGGTAAGTCTAGGAATTTGGAGGCAGTTTTTTTGTGCTCATTACAGTAGAGCTACACCAATTTTAATCACCATTCTTTTAATTTATATCATTACGAAGGTGAATGGGTAAGAACTTCGCTGAATATGTCCCTGTTCTTTTAATTTGTATAATTACGGAGGTGAAACAGAAAAGAACTCCGCTGA
>NZ_QPEL01000339.1:0-585 GCF_008368965.1 Bacillus sp. AY2-1
CATAAATAAATTAGATGCAACTATACCGTTTAATAAATCGTTTGGAATTGCTGGGTTATCTGGATCGGGTAAAACAACTTTTTGCCAAACAATTAGTGAAGAGTCAAAAAAACGATTAGTTTCTTTATTACCAAAGGCTGAATATCAATATTTATTTCCTAACATTATGGAAACAAATTTTAGTGCCATTAATATGGAAGAAATGCCTTTAGTACTTTTTCTAGGAAAATCATCGATTTCGTCTAATCCGCGTTCAACGATTGGTACTCATACTGGTGTTTTTACAGAGGTTCGAGAAAAACTTGCTGAAGTTTTTAATCTTTCTCCAGAGGTCTTTTCATTTAATAATCAATTAGGCTGGTGTACTGGTTGTAAAGGCCGTGGTACTACAAAAAATGTTGAGTGTAAAAAATGTAAGGGAAAACGTTATAGTGAAGAAATTGAACAACATGAAATTGATTTGTTGGCCAAGCCACATTCAATCTCAAATATTAATGATTTAAGTATTGAATCTATTCTTTCACTAGCAAAAGAATTAAATATTAGTGAAGAAAAACAGCATATACTGCAAAATATTATTAATAT
>NZ_QPEL01000034.1:0-14564 GCF_008368965.1 Bacillus sp. AY2-1
TATTTCGTTCATTCCTCCTTACATTCACTGAATTTTTCCTTGAGGGTCATACGCGTCACTAATAACGGTATAAAAATGCAACAAGTATAAAATTCATAAAATATTCACAAATTTCACGAAAAATATAAACATTTATTCCAATATATTCTATATAATGAAATGGAATAAGGCTTCTATGAATCTCATAGAATACCTTACCCCTAATAAAAAAGAAAAAAGAATCCCTTTGGATTCTTTTTTCTTTTTTAATTACATTACATATTTATATAAAGCATGTGCCACACCATGTTCTTCATTTGATAACGTTTCGTATTTACAGATTGTTTTTATTTCTTCAACTGCATTACCCATCGCAATTGATATGTTCGCTTTTTCCATCATAGAAACGTCGTTTAGCCCATCACCTATCGCTACAGTGTTTTCAACTGGAATATTAAGATATTCTGCTAAAGTATATAATCCATTCCCTTTTTGAGCATCTCTATGATTAATCTCTAAATTGTGCCAATATGAAGATGTAATTGCTAAATCTGTATTATGAATAAATGTTTCTTTTAGTTTTTTTAATTTCTCAATATCATAAGAAAATGGTAATAGTTTATGCACATGTATATCTGTTTCTACAATTGGCTTACAACTTTCCGCACTATGAAACGCTGTATGCTCAAGATATAATGCTGCGATTGTTTTTAACTCTTTCAAGTCGAAATTTTCTTTTGAATTCTTCACATACTCAATTTCATTACGTACACTCTCTACTCCATAATCCGGTACATACACACCTTTATCAGTATAAAGCTGATAATATAAACCATTCTCTTCAAGATATTCCACAATTTCAAGTGCCTGCATATTTTGAATTGGATATCTCTTCATCATTTTCTTATCTTTATATATAAGCGCACCATTTTCCGCAATGATTGGACACTCTAAATCAACTTCTAACAATAATCGTTCAATATCAACAATAGAACGTCCAGTACAAATTGCTACAACATGGCCAGCTTCTTGACATGTTCGAATTGCTTCTGCATTTTCTTTACTAATCATTTTATTCCCCGAAAGAAGAGTTCCATCTAAATCAATTGCGATTAATTTCATTATTTCTTCACCACTTTCTATAAATACACGAGTTCTAATTAATTATTAGGTATCGTTTTCATACAATCCTCGTGAGGTACTTCTTATTTATAATTTATGAAAAGCGTTTCAGGTCAAGAAATAATTAAAAATAAAATCCAAAGCTTTTCTTTTTAAAAAGCTTTGGATTTCAAACTATGAATTATAACTAATGTATTTTGTCTCACACATGTACACATTTTTTTCTTCAGTTGGGATATATACTTTAAACTTTTCTAACCGTTTTCCATAGATATGAATTGTGATAACGCTTTCCTTTTTGCTAATTTCAAGAATATGACAATCCGCAGGTGGAATGACTTTATCGGTTTCTCCTTCTCCCAAATAAAGATTTCCTGTATGTGTTAAATAAACAAGTGAATTTCCAAGTTGTTTCGTTTGTATAAAGTTCTGCACCATTATCCTTCCTGAAAAGACGCCTTCTACCCCCCATGTGCCGTCATGATCATGTAAAGGTGTAGATTGTCCATCTTTCCATACGAGAGCTAGTACTTCAAAACGTTTGAGCGGATCCTCATACAATAAATGTCGTGCATATTGAGTCGAATTCGCCTTCTGTTTATCTAACGGAAGCCATGTTTTCTTTTCTAAAAGTTCTTCTAGTAACTTTTCAATGCCACACACTATTTCTTCTTCAAATAAACCGTTTTCCATAAGATCTGTAACACCTTTAATAAACTTTTGAAATGATTTACTTCCATTACAAGTCAACATAGGAATCCTCCTCTACGTTTTATACAACTCCATATTAAGGTAATTACCTGAAACTCACAATTGAGAAACAAAAAACAAGATGCAAATGTATGCACCTTGTTGAGATTTTTATTTGGCTTTCAATCGAATAGGTAAGTATTTTAATGTTTGTTCATTTTCCAATATACATTTTTCTAAACAGAAAGATGGAGATAGCTCTATTTTTTCAAAAGCATTTATAAAGGTAGTTAATGCAATCTCAGCTTCTAAACGTGCAAGTGGTGCTCCTAAGCAAAAGTGAGGACCTTTCCCAAAGGTTAAATGCTTTTCATTTCCTATTCGATGTACATTAAATTGAGAGGGGTGTGAAAATTTTTTCTCATCTAAATTCGCTGCACTAACCCACGCAACAATCATCTGATCCTTTTTCATTAAAGGGCCAAATATATTTGTATCCTCTGTAATCCTCCGGGCCAATGTAACAGGAAAGCGATAGCGTAATACTTCCTCAATCGCTTTTGAAATTAAGCTAGGGGTTTTTCTTAAATCTTCATAAATTCCAGGTGAATCTACTAAAAAGCAATAAAAGCTATTAATAATTAAATTTGTAGTGGTTTCATTCCCAGCCGCTAGTAAACCTAATGAAAAGGTTACAATTTCTTCATCGGTTAATCTTTCGCCTTCATATTCAGCTCGAATTAAATCGGAAATGATATCATCAGTTAAATGATATCTCTTTTCCTGAACGATCGGTAGAAGATATGCTTTGAATTCATTTAATGCTATCTCTTTCTCCGCATCCAGATCATTAAACTTTTCTTTACTATACGGCATAAATAAAATATCAGACCATGCTTTAATTTTTTTACGATCTGTTGTAGGGACTCCTAATAAATCGGAAATAACGGTAACAGGTAAAGGTGCAGCAAACTGTTCAACGATATTAACTTCACTATATTTTTCGATATGCTGTACAAGTTCATCTGCGATAGCCTGTATTCGAGGTTTCCACTGTTCTAGACTTCTTGGAGTAAATGCCTTAGAAACAATGGAACGTACATTGCGATGTTCTGGTGGATCTGTAGAGTTTATATTTATTCTAGTTTCTAATGGAGGGATTGAGAATTGTCTGCGCTCCCTTCTACTTGAAAATAAGCGATAATCTGATAAAACACGATTTACATCATCATATAAAAAAACATTCCATACATCCTGCTCTTCATCATAATGAACTGGGTGATTATCCCTCATCAAACGATACCATTCATATGGATTCCATAATTCTTCTTTTGTTTTCAGCTTTGAAATTTCATGAACTAAAATAACATTTTCAGGTGAAGCCATAGTTCTTTCCTCCCTTTTCTTTTACAATAAAAGTGATAGGTCGGCAGTTCAAAGTTGTATAAACTATCATATGTTATTTTAACATATACTAAAGGAGATTTTTCATTAGAGAACTTGAGAAATATATAAGGGGGATTTTTATGTACGTTGACATTTTACTACTAGCAGAATTAACGACAGGACCAAAACATGGATATGAAATCAAAAAAAATGTTCAAAATCGTTTAGGTGAGAATTTTGAATTAAATCACAACATGCTTTACCCTGCCCTTCGGCGCTTTGAAAATATGGGTGCTATAACGAAAAAAATACATAAACAAGTTGGAAAACCAAATCGAAATATGTACGATATAACAGAAACAGGAGAAGAAATTTTTTCTGAAATGTTACGAGAGTTTCCCGAAAAACTTGCGACAAATAATGCAGAATTTCTTGTTCGTATCGCACTATTTGAAAAACTTGAATATGAAGCTAGAAAAGAGATTTTGACTGTACGTCAAAACGTACTACATAATCAACTTACCGCTATCCAGTCCCTAGAGGTTACCTCACCCTTTATTACTGAAGTCATTGAATTTAGTAAATCACGAATTGAACATGAATTGAGTTGGATTACATCACTTATGAAGAAAATATGAAAAAATAACAAAAAAAGCTAAAATCAATGAATGAAAATGATATTTATTATCAATACTATCATTAATAAAAGGGCAACCACGATTTGGCTACCCTTAAACAATTTACACTTCTGGATCGAATGTTTTGCAATCTGTTTCTTCCGTTGTAGATGCATGTTTACCTTTATGACTTACTACGTAAATTGCCTCTGCACTACATTTATTACCGTTCGCCCAAAATTTACAGTTGTTTACTTCACATAAAACGTCTTGTGCCATAGTATCACACCTCCTTGTTCTATTATCATTAACAAAATTCGGAGGTATGATACTATTTGTCATCCATTTTTTATTCCCTTTTTAGCTTTCTTAATGGTTCAATATCTCCGCGTACAATAGCATCAATATTTCCAGTTATTTTTTCAATATCAAAATGCCACCATTGAATTTGCAATAATTCTTGAATTGTTTCATTTGAAAATCTCTCTTTTATTTTATTTGCAGGGTTTCCACCAACAATTGTATATGGTGCGACGTCTCTAGTCACAACAGATTTAGCTGCAATGATTGCACCATCCCCTATTTTTATTCCGGGCATAATTGTTGTATCCATACCAATCCAAACGTCATTTCCTATAACTGTATCACCTTTGTAAGGTAAATCAGACAAACTAGGTGTATACTTCTCCCACCCATTTCCAAATATATTAAATGGATATGCCGAAAATCCATCCATCCGATGATTGGCTCCGTTCATAATAAAGTTAACTCCAGATGCAATACAACAAAACTTTCCAATAATAAGGCGATCTCCAAGAAATTCATAATGATGTAATACTCGATTTTCAAATTTTTCTCCATCTTTCGCATCATAATAAGAATAGTCACCAACAAGTATATTAGATTTTGTTATTGTATTTTTTATAAATTGAACGTTTTGATTTCCTTCAATAGGGTATTTAATATTTGGATTAGGATTCATTCTGTACAGCACTTCCTTTACCACTTATTTCACTTTCTATCGCTATTACTGGCTTTAAATTGTATATAGGTATAATAAACAATAATCCAATTATAAAAAGTAAAGCCGTCCCTTCATACATCATACTTAATGAAAACATCTCTTTTAATGAGCCAGCTATACTCATCGTTACTACCATTGAACCGGTAAATAGTGGACTTAAAATACCATTTACACGACCTATAAAATCGGTATCGCTATTTTGAATAATAAGCGTATTAATACCAATTTGGATACAAGGAAGAGCTAAACCACTAAAAAGCTGCGCTGTAAGTGTAACCCATAAATTTGTAGAATACCCTATAATGCTAATACCAATTGCTTGACCAAGCATACCGATAATTAACATCTTTTGCGGAGCAACGTTTTTCGCAAATACCATCGCTAATGCTCCGCCAACAATCATTCCCGCACCATTTACTGTTAGTAGCCACTGTAAACTCTCTTTTGATAATCCTAACTGCTCAGTCACAATAAATATACCTAATGGCTGAATTAATCCTATACCTAGTCCTGCAGCCATAAAACAAAGCCCTAGCAAAGTTAATGCTTTTTTCTTTTTGACATACTTAATACCATTCTTCATCTCCTGCAACAGAGTGATATCTTTCTTTTCTACGTCGTTTTCAAGATCTTTCGGAAGAAATAACAATACAACTGCCGCAAGTAAAAACGAGATGCCTGTTATGATGATTGAAATATAAATTCCAAAACTATGAAAGATAAATGTCCCTAGGATTGGTCCTAATACCATAAATATTGCAAATATCGTTTGATATATAGACATTGCTAATTGAATTTGTTCCGTTGATAAATGTTGTTTAAACAACTTCATTCCAGATGGTTGTGAAAACTGTGAAAGGATTGCAGAGATGAGTGTCACAAAAAACACAATTTTCCACGTTCCAAACATAAGCGTAATTAATACAGCGAATACTGAAATGGAACTTAACGTCTCACACCATATCATTGTCTTCTTTGGCTTCCACCTATCAGCAAAAGTACCGCCAATAAATGAAAAAATAAAAATTGGAGCGAATTCAGCAACTGAAATCATCGAAATAGCAAAAGCATCACCTTTTGTCATTTCCATTACATATAATAATACCGCAAAGTTTCGAACCCATATTCCTATTTGTAAAAATAATGCTGATGCTAAAATCCCTTGAACAAACCGATTTTTTAATACTTGTGATACCCCATTGTTTTGTTTCGTTACTACATTTGTCGACATAAAAAAGCCTCCTATTTCATGTTCTGAACAGGAGGCAGCACAAATCATATAAAAAGACTATATATTCGCAGAGCGAAATACATCCCTTTTCTATAAATGTACAGACTAACCCTATTCAGAAGAATATTTCGTTTTTTAACGAAGATCTCTTACAAATAGAATTAGTTGATCATTGGGATGTCTTCACCCTTCCGTTTCGAATTTAAATAACACATACATACTCTATGTAAATCATTTTCGATGTATGCATGTCTCCTTTTACTATTCTAGAAAGTTAAAGGCAATTCCTCTAAAGAACGCATTAAATAGTTACCTTGCCATTTAATTTCTTCACGATTCCCTTTTATTTGTAGTTCAGGCATTCGATTAAACAAAGTAGTAATAGCAATCTTTGCTTCCAACCTAGCAAGTGGAGCGCCTAAGCAGAAATGGCTACCATGACCAAAGGCAATATGACGATTATTTTCCCGAGTAATATCGAATACTTCTGGGTTTTCAAATACAGTTTCATCACGGTTTGCAGAAGCTAAGGCAATGACAACCATATCTCCTTTTTCGATTGTTTGGTCGTGAATTTGAAAAGGTTCATCTGCCCATCTTGAAGTTGTAACCTCAACTGGAGAATAATATCGTAGTCCTTCCTCAATAGCGGCATCAATTAATTTTGGATTTTCTTTTAATAACTGTAATTGATCTGGATTTTCGAGGAGCGCTAATACCGTATTTGTTATTAAATTTACCGTTGTCTCGTGTCCCGCCACAATTAGTAACATTATCATTGAATATAGTTCCCGAGCGCTAAGTTTATGCCCTTCACTCTCTGCAAGTATTAAAGCACTCACCAAGTCTTCTTTTGGCTCTTTTCGTTTAATATCAACTAAATATTGAAGATATGTAATAAACTCAGATAGTTGCTTTTCAGTTTCTTTTATTTCTTCTGGTGTTTCTGGGTAAGCAATGACAGCATGAGACCAAATTCTAAATTTCGCTTGATCTTCTTTTGGAATGCCAAGCATTTCACTTATTACAATAATCGGTAAAGGGAACGAATAATCATCAACAAGATTTAATGAACCCTTTCGCTCGACTTCATTTAACAAATCATCTGCAATATCCTGTATTCTTCCTTCCAATTGCGTGATCATCTTCGGTGTAAAAGCTTTTTGTACGAGTGATCGTAAACGATTATGGTTAGATGGATCTGAATTTAACATATGAGTAGTTAAATAATCACTATTGTCAACAGTAAGAAACACATTCAATGTATCTTGAGAAAATACATTGGCTGGATCTTTTTTTAAGCGACTATCTTTTAAAAGTGGCAAAGCATCTTCATATCTTGTGATAAGCCATTCCGCACCTAGTTCAGTTTTATTCACAAATAAGATAGGTTGCATTTTTCTAGATTCTTTATAAATTTCATACGCATCTTCTTTAAATTGAGCTGAAGCTAAATTAATGCCCTCCTCTATTTTTAGTCCAACCTTGTTTTTCATTGACATTGTATTCCCTCACTCTCATTTGTTTTTGAAAACCAACCCAACATATGCATTATACTCTAATAAAAACGTGAAAATTGTAAATTTTTAACCAAAATCTTACTTCGTATATTGAAAAATAAAAAAGTGAGAGAGTAAAATCGTTTCACTCTCCCACTACTCTTTATGCGAAGCACATAAAATTACTAATTTGTTGATAGCGATAACTTACTTTACGACGACGACCACCTTGCCAAGTGTAACCTGATACTCCGTTTCTTCTCACTTCAGTCGGAAAGAACCATAAGTCCCTTCCGAAAGGACCAGGACGATGTAAACGTAAATAGCCCCATCTTCCTAGACAATTACACATCCATGATTTCATATTGCCCGCTTGAGATGGAGACGCAAAGGTAGACGGTAACGACGGAGCTTGCGACGGCGGTGGTGACGTTGGAGCATCTTCCGCATCATCTGGTCTGTAATCTTCTTGTTCCATATCTCTCGCTTCATCTACAGATTCATACCCGTAGTTTTGTGGATTATAATACATCGCTTGATCATATGGATAATTTTGTTGGTTATACATATTAACAAATCACCTACTTTTCATTCATTACCTTTAACATTTATATGTGATATGCCCTCTCTGGGAAGCTTATGTTATAGCCCAAATTCAACTTAAAAAGCTCGTATTATTAAAAATACGAGCCTTTCAAAAATAGAAGGTGTTTATTATTTCCTTAACTTCACACTATAAAAACGCATTTCATCTAACGAACCTTCAAATTCAAATACTTCTTGTTTAATTAATTGTTTCAAGCGATATTCTAAGAAAGTATCTCCAACCAATTGTTCAACAAGACCAAGTGCTTCACCAATTACTCTAGGAGCTTTGAGGAATTCTCGATCAGCACCCACACTTTTCGCGCATTCAATTATAAATTGATCAAAATAATCTTCTTGTACAGAATATACTTCATTTTCTTTCCACACTCTTAAACATTCTACGCTTCCCGATATTCTATCCCATTCATGTTCAAACTTCATTCGCTTCTCTTCAGTTAAATAAGGTAACTTTGCAAAACTTTTTTGGAATAGAGCTAAACTTTCAGGTGGTAATTCTCCAGTTCCACGAATATCATACTCTTGTTTTAATATTTCTCGACTTGCTTCAGATGTATTAATAACTCGAATGTTTTTCTTATCCTTTAATTGTGCCATTACAAAACTTAGGCCTACATGTTCATGTGCATTATCAGCCTTCCAAATTGTAATAGGCGTTTCAACAGGAATAGTATGTAGTTCTTCTATAGTTGCTATAAATCTTGATAAATATTCTTCTTCAAAATAACTATCATAAGCAGTTAAATTATTTATTAACCACTTCTGTCTTGCTAGTTGCCCCCCATTCGTATGCAACTTATATATCGGTCCAATTGAAAAGAATTCAGAAAAAGCAACAACACTCTCTTCAAATAATTCTTCTTGACTTAACATATATGTTAAGCAACCAGCCGTTGAATCATCAAAAGCAATATGTACGTGCGTACTTTCTTTTACATTTCTTTTATAAGTAGGATTACTCGTTAATTGTTTCGGAATATCCATCAAATTTTTAATTGTATCTTCACTATAGTTTTCTTCTAATAAGTTTAACTGTATGAGAATACTTTGAAGTAAATCTTTAACCTCATCCTCGTACATATCCTCTACAGCATTTTTAATTTTATCTATCACACAAATCCCTCTATTCATTTCAAAAATAACGTAGATTATAGTGTATCATTTTAGTATAGTTCTTTAAAGTCAAATCCAGATTGCTAGAGCAATCTGGATTTTCAACAAATACTTTCCTTATATTTTTGAATTGCTAAATATTTTTACTTTGAAAATCCTTGTATCTAAATGTATAATTATATAAAAACAAAAATATAGGAGCTACATTTATGGAGAAAGTACTTACTAATTATAGACATTACTTAAAAAATTGGAGATTTATATTTATTTGCATACTACCTGTTATCGCCTTATTCGTTACTTTCTATGTCATCTTCGAACTACTGTTTCATCAAGATTTCTACTTATCTAACTTAATTTCTGCTATCATATTATTTTTAATATTTACTAATGTTAAAGATAAATTTAACATTAAAGGCTAAAGAACATTATTTAAAAATAGCCCTTTATTCTTGCATCCTACTATAAAATAAGGCTTGCAGTAAATTTTTACAAAAATAAGAGCACCCTGCAATTGGATACTCTTATGTGATTAGATGTTTTTTCTGAGTATTAAGTAGGACACGAAGATCTTGTCCTACTACATAATATATGCTTGTACTTATTATTTCGTGCATATATTAAGCACCATGTTCAGGTACTTAATATATGCATAGTCATTGCTAAAAAAATCTACTCAAATATTCACTATACAATTTCATATTTATAAATTAAAAAACATCCATTGGGGATGTTTTTTATCTAACGATTTTAAGCTTCCATAAACTTAGCCGGTACACCAATTTTTTCAACTACAGAAGATATATTAGTAGGATTAATCATTACATTTTCAATACATACTAATTTATTTTCTAATATCCCATTCTCTGTAGTAATAAGTTCTTCAAACCGATCTAAAGTCATTGAAAATTTGTGTTCACTTCCACCATTCATACTAACTTTTACATACTTCATAGTGTCACCGCCTTTCATAATAATTTACATTTCGACAAGAAGGCGCTTACACCCTTTTTTATTTACTCTTGGATTTCTCACGTTTACATATATTTTGAGAAAAGAAACTACTATTATTTACTCACAAAATTATTACTAATAAGAAAGATAAAGATAAAAATGCACAAAGTGGAATATATAAACCAGTATCCATTCTAGCGAAGTGCGTATCTTTTTGTCGTTTAAAGATACCAAAATAATTAAACTCACCAATTACTCTAATAGAAAAGACGATCATACAAATCCAGGAACCGACTTGAATAATAACATTAGGAACTGCAAAATGAACAATATTTGCTTGTTGCAACAAAATTATCGCTGCCATACTTAATAATAATGCAATGAACAATGTCATTCCGGCACGAGGTGTAAACGCCTTTTCCCCTGATTTAGTTGGTATAACACTATTTGTCCCCCAATTACCTCCGAAACCCCAATATACATGTAAAAAGCTAACTAAGAATAATATACAAGCAGATATATATGTAATGATAAGCATTTTATCCTCCCCTTATTTTATTTAACTTCTCACCTATAAAATATGCTATCCCCCCCCTCATTAGCAACCTTTATTTAATTACATAAAAAAACCGTAATGATTTATCAATATTAAGATAAGTCATTACGGGGTTATTAAACTTCATTATGCATTAAACCTATTTCTTCGGCGTTCCATCCTTGTTTGACCTTGAACTTCATTTTCTTTGTATGGATCTATTTTCTCTGTCATTTTATATGTTGCAACTGGTTCTTCGTACTTATGCTCATGTATCTTTTCTGGAATTTTACTTTTAGATTCTTTCCCACCAAACTTAAATAGTTTCATCTTTAATTTCGGTAATCTCGGAAGACGAATCTTAAATGATAATCTTTTGCGTTTCTTTTTTGGTCCAAGTAGATTTATATTTTCTTTATTATTATCTTTCTCTTTGCGGTGAATGAACATCGCAAGTAATCCTCCTAATACAAGTCCTCCAATTAATAGTAATATATATACATAATGGCTTGTCATTAAACTCGTCATGCGTTCAAGTATGACTAACGACTGTACTTCTTTTATATCCCATAGTAAAGCGGCCCATAATGAGAATAATCCCAAAGTAAGTCCATATGTACGAAAACGAAATAAACATGGAATTAACGCGACACATGCAGCAATTTTCGCATTTACTATGATTGAGCTTGTTGTAATATCCTGATGCCAAATAACTAACAGTAATGTTATAAATGGCGCATACGCTATCCAGCTGCATATACGTGAATACATCTTTTTAGCAAAATAACTACCGAAACTAGTAAAAAATAAAAGCCCTCCAATATATACAGATTGTTCTAGAGGGATTTGCTTTGTAAGTCCTGCAATTGGAAAGAGGACGCTCAGTAGCATTAAGAGCACATCTAATTTCTTCACCATTCCCCATTCCTTTCAAATTTTTTCAATTAATAAAAATCGCTTTTCCATTTGGTATAGTTTTTGTATTTCTAAAAAACATATTAATCCTGTCTGCACATAAAGTAAATATGTAAACGAAAAGATACTTGACAAATGATATCCTTATTTGCATAAAAAAATGACAAATCCTGATCGATATAACGAGCAGGATTTGTTTACTAGTATTTAAAGTAGAATAATTGAATCTTTCTTTTCTACTTTTACTACATCTACATCCAATTCATCATCAAATTCTTTAAATTCTCTTGCATCTATGTCAGTAATATAACTCTTTATTACTTTCTCCATATGTACGGAATATGTCATGTGTACATTCTTTTTCGAAAGCATACTAGAATTACAGCACATGTAATGTATCATTTTAGCGATATAATCCCTTTCTACAGGTTTTACACCTAATGGTAGAATTTCAATTATATATCGCTGAAAAACTTCACTACAATTAAGTGAATATTCACCAGTGCTATAATACATCCCTTTTTGATCTGCATATAAGCCTATTCTATCTAGAGCATCATCACATTCTATTACACCGTAGCTTGGTACATCAAAACCTGTATTTATTCTAATAATATTTAAGTTGGGAACCTTTAATACCTCTGGAACAATATCAGGTAAAATATCTGTATTAATTTCTTTATTTTGTAACTCTTTTATCCAATATTTTCTCAAATTTGCATCTACAATGAAGTAAACTTGTTCATTTTGTTCTTTTGCATATTGTACAATTTCCATTAATGTTTCGAAAACATATTGTTTAAAAAGAGCCCCCATATCATTTCTCTTTGATGGTTGTGATAAAAATGCATTATGTTTATTTATATTTAATAATACGTAATCAATCTTTTGCCACTCTGTATTCCCATATAATTTATATAAAATTTCTTTTCCTTTTATTTTTGAAAGAATAGGTAAGAAATCAAATTTCGATATTCGTTCAATTGATAAATTAACATATGTACAAGGTAAATTTATCTTATTCCAACTACGCTTCAAAAATCCTTTTTGTTCTAATAGACTAAAAACACTATTTACAATTGTTTTACGAGATACACTTTGGCCTATAAATAAATTAATAAATGTTGAAATACGATTTGTTCGTGCAAATCCCTCTCTAATGATTTGTTTTGGATCAATTTTTTCGCGTCCATCACAATTTTTCATTGCGATTAATGCTAATGTCGCATCACTGCGCTCACCCGCGGTAGCATAGACAGCTTTCGTAACATCATCTACAAGATTTGTTTTATATTTTTGACAATATTGCATTTTATATGGATTTTGTAACACCTTTTCAATATTGTATCTCACAATCTTTAATAATACTGGGAAATCTGTATTCAATACATAAGAATTTTCCCCAATTTTAGTCAAAACAATTTCGCTATCAAGTAATACTTGTTCTATTTCCAGCGCTATATTTTCAGACCAAACTTCTAATGTTAATGTCTCTAATCCTTTTGGTGCAAATAAAGGAAATAATTCATTTTTGTTATTTGTTGCTACCTTTTTACATTCTGGAAGTATTGTGAAATAAGAGAATTTACGCTGGAATTCTTTAAATAAATACTCTCTTTCCTTTACTTTTATACCTGGTTCTATTTTAGTACCTTGGACTTTATATATTCTTTCATTGTATGGAAATAACACCCTTTTATTTTCCCCGACAATATAATCTTTCGGATATTGGAGAATATGGTCTAAATCCAAATCTCCACCTATTTGAAAATCATCTTTTAAATTTCTAAATATCTTAATCCATTTCATGCCGGTTGTAGCTTGTTGCATTTTTAGTTTTACAAACCGTATTTTTTTATTATTTGATGCAAACTCTGGGGTAGAAATCAATATCATCCCTCGTTTTCGTCTGAAAAGTAAAGGAATATCTGGATGATTATATTCTTGATAAAATCTCCGAATCCCTATTGAAATATTTAATAATGGAGCGTTCTCACCACCACGGGTTATGCATTCGAATCGATATACATAGGAGAAAAAATCTTGTGTTTTTTCATCTTTTATTGGCCCTGACATCGCCTCACAAATATTTTGTGATCTAAGAGGAGAAAAATAGATTTCTTCTGCATTTGTATTTTCTAAATATATAGGACGCTCACAAAAAATATGTGAGATTAAAGCGGGCACCCACTTAGAATACGTTTCATTATCATGTAGTACTGGCAAATTAGAAATCAAATCGGATTGCCATTCATATTTTGGTGGCTCTACTAATTTATTTGGTTTCCAATCATGAATAATCTCATACCAACTTTGAAAAATATAATTGAGCTGCTCTTGTTTAATAGGTTCTTTTGATACAATCCATGGTGTATTTTCATTTAATACGTACGGATTATGCTGAATAAACAATATATCAGAAAACATATCATACAGTCTTTCATTCAAACGTTTCAACTTACTCGTTAATAAAAACGTCTTATAATGTATCTCTACGATGTCCAGCCATTCAATAGGAAAGTATATAAATGATACCTTTTCATTTAAAAGAGGTTCTACTATATTTTCAAATGTTAACAACCTTAATTTTTTCATAAAATGATTCTTTCCTTTCTTCAGTTGTCTTGATTATCAAAAAGCTAGAACAAAAGTTACTTAATCTAATCCATTTAAACAAAGTATTTAAAAGAAAAGTAAAAACTATCTACATAAAACATTATCAAACCGACTCTTTTAAAAATTAAAAGTAATTATTATCTACAACACCTCTTAGTATTCATAATTTAATACATTTAAATTATATAATACATATAATATATTGTACTTATCATTTACAATAACTTTACAGAAAAACCAAAAAAGAACACCTTAAATTGAACTGCACCCCAATTGT